>JABIUG010000230.1 GCA_018700655.1 Rhodospirillaceae bacterium
CGGATCAGGTTCGCGAGCCGGTTGGCCCGTAGCTCCAGTTCGCGATAGGTGACCTGTTGCACACCCGAATGGATTGCGACCGCATCAGGTGTGCGGTCCGCCTGCTCCTCAAAAAGGATATGTAAGAGATCAGTCTCGGGCATTGACGAGCCTCCGGCTCAGGTTACCGCACCAGGCCCTGGCGAGATGTTTCATGCGATGGATCGCGATGCTGCTCAGCGTCAGGGTCACGAGCGCCATGATCAGGGGCGCGACATAGCTGATCCCGCTCAGGACTCCGCTGACAATCGAGGCAAAACCCCAGGCAAATGCCGTCACCGAGATGGTAATGCCCAGAATCCAGCCCTGGCGCTCGGGCGTGACGGAATCGGAAAACATCGTGATGATGGCGCCATAAGCGACCGAAACGGTCGTGGCGATCGGAATCGCAATCGCCCATTGCAACCAGACCTCATGGGACCAGATCGACACCGCCAAAAGAACGCTGGTCAGCCACAGGCCCGCAGCAGCGATGGAGCGCACGGGAAACTTTCGCGAAAGCAGAGGAAGCACCGCGCCATAGGCGATACAGAATCCAACCCCCAGAACAGCCATGAACATGGCAATCTGGCTGCCATCGAAATCAAAGCGGTTGATCAGCAGGCTTGGCACGAAAAGAAAGAAAGCGCCCCAGGCGATCTGCATCAGCGTGAAGACGATGACGAGACCACGCACGTATTTGTCGGCGAACGCAGCCTTGAAGCCCTTCAGGCCCATCAGCAGATCGATCTCGCGCAGGGAGAAGCGCGACGCCCGCTCGCTTCTGGGTTCCGTTGCAAGCAGCAGGAACAGACTGAACAGCGCCAGAAGCGCCACGGCATAAAGTGGCGTGGCGCTATCGAACCAGGCCACAAGAGCACCGTTAGCTAGGACACCGCCCAGAACAGGCCCCAGGATGAAGCCGACCGAAGACGCAAAGAGACACAGGCTCAGCACCATGGCTTTGGTATCGGGCGTGGAGCGATCCACCGCCGCGGCCTGTGCGACAGCCTGGCTACCCGCGGTCGCCCCACCAATGATGCGCCCCAGGATCAGCAGGAACACAAGGTTGGCCGCCATCGAAAAGCCGATCATCAGGAAACTGAGGATGATGCCGACAATCGAGAGCACCAGGACTGGACGGCGGCCGGCCCGATCGGAAATCTCGCCCAGCACCGGGGCCATGTAGAGCATGACGAGTTCATAGACGCCGATGGCCACGCCATAGACGATGTAGCGGGCATGGGCGGAATAGGACGCCATCATCGTGGGCTGATCATCGATCAGCACCGGCGCAAGGACCGGAACGATGATGCTGTACCCGATGGTATCGATCAAAATCACCAGAAGAAGAGGTGACAACCTGAAGACTTCACGCGTCATGCTGCTGCGCGTCCCTCTAATCCTGAACAACCCCTCTGATACTTTGCCATGACCTCCAGACGCATTCCAACAACCCTGTATCCGCTCTCCACCCCCCTTGGCTTCTCCTGTCACGACGGGCGCCGCGCCCTGCACGCTGCAGCGATGATCTCTTGCAAAATTCGGGAATCCGGAAATCATCAAACGTCATGCATTGCCGGGGTCCGGTCCATCGCTGTGGCAAAACGAACGTCGACAGGGAAACATTGAACAAACCGACACGAACCAAAGCCACAAGGCTCACGGCTGAATTGCAAAACGCCTTCGCAGAACGTGTGCTCGCAGCGCTTCTGCCTATGGGCCCCGTGGAATCACGAATCATTTTCGGACGCCATGGCATCTATCTCGATGATGTCATGTTCGCCTGGACGCTGACCGATGGCGTCCTGTGGCTGAAAGCCGACGACCTCAACCGTGAGCTCTATCTTGATGGAGGCGCCAGGGCGTTCACCTACAAACGCCAGGGCAAAGCCATCGCCATGTCGTATCACTCCGTCCCGGACGTCATTTGGACCGACCGCGCCGAACTGATCTCCTGGGCCGAAAGCGCCTTCGCCGCCGCAAAACGCAACAAACAGAAGCAACGCTGACAGGTTGCGCCCTGATCGGGCACCGCCCTAACCTCTGGCCCTGCCCGGGAGATCAGCGATGGCAACGATCAGCATCAGCGACCATGCACGCGAGGTGATGAACAAGGCACCGGTCTGGGACATGACCCTGCCGTGGGAGCCCGAAGCGATCGACGAGGCCACCCTGCCGCGCTTCCATGCCGCCGGGGTCGATCTAATCTCGCTGACGGTCAGCATGCCGACGCTGGATGACACCATGCGCCACATCGCACGGGTCCTTGCCCATATCCGTGCCCATGCCGACACGATGGCGCTGATCCGGGGAGTCGATGACGTCACGCGGGCCAGAGAGGAGGGAAAACTCGCACTCACCTTCAACCTGCAGGAAACCAACCCGCTCGATGGCGATCCCGCCATGGTTGATGTCTATTACGATCTTGGCGTGCGCCACATGCTTCTGGCCTACAACCAGAAGAACAAGGTCGGTGACGGTTGCGCCGAACGCACCGATGCCGGGCTCAGCCGCGTCGGCATCAGGGTAATCGAGGAGATGAACCGTGTCGGCATGCTGGTCGACGGCACCCATACCGGCTACCGCACCACGATGGAGGCAATGGAGGTCTCGACCGCACCATTCATCTTCTCTCACTGCAACGCCTGGGAGGTTTTCCCGCATTACCGCAACATCCGGGACGACCAGATCAAGGCCTGCGCGGCATCAGGCGGGGTGATCGGGGTCAACGGCCTGGGTGAATTCCTCGACGACCCCCGCGCCACCAGCGCCTCGATCTTTCGCCATCTCGACCACATGGTCCAGCTGGTCGGCCCCGCCCATGTCGGGATCGGTCTCGACTACGTTAAAAATACCGGCCGGTTCTGGAACTGGTTGCGCGACAACCCGGACATGTGGCCCGAAATCGACGGCAAACCCCACACCGATACGGACTTTGCCCAACCCGAACAGATCCCCGAACTGTGCGAGTTGATGCTTGCCCAGCAATACTCAGAAGACGACGTCCACGCGATCCTGGGCGGTAACTTTGCCCGGGTCGCGCGCGAGGTCTGGAGATAGACCGGAACAGATTCACCCGTTCACAATCATTGCATGGTGGCCCGTCAGGCACTTCAAACCGCTCCGTTCGACCCCATGTATCCTCTCGCCGCACGCATAATCCCATCATGATCATCACACGGACGGAACGACAGACATGACCGAGAACCAGCCTGCAGGCTACGAACCCCCCGAAGTCTGGACCTGGGATCAGGAGAGCGGTGGCCGCTTTGCCAACATCAACCGGCCGATCGCAGGCCCGACCCACGACAAGGACCTGCCGGTTGGCAAGCATCCCCTGCAACTCCATTCGCTGGGCACACCCAACGGCATCAAGGTCACGGTGATGCTCGAGGAACTGCTCGCTGCCGGCCACAGCGGCGCGGAATATGACGCCTGGTACATCGGCATCGGCGACGGCGACCAGTTCGGCAGCGGCTTTGTGGGCATCAATCCCAATTCGAAGATCCCGGCCTTGCTCGATCGGACCACCGATCCGGCGACGCGTGTCTTCGAATCAGGCTCGATCCTGCTCTATCTCGCAGAGAAGTTCGGTGCCTTCATCCCGTCAGATCATGCCGGGCGGACCGAATGCCTGAACTGGCTGTTCTGGCAGATGGGCAGCGCCCCCTATCTGGGCGGCGGCTTCGGCCATTTCTTTGCCTATGCACCGTTCAAGATCCAGTACGCCATCGACCGCTTCGCGATGGAGACCAAACGCCAGCTCGACGTGCTCGACCGCCACCTGGCGGACAATCGTTTCCTGGCAGGCACCGATTACAGCATCGCCGACATGGCGGTCTGGCCCTGGTATGGCGCGATCTCCACGGGTGATTCCTACGCCAATGCCGAGACCTTCCTCGAGGCCGCGTCGTACAAGAACGTCGTGTGCTGGGAACAGGAGATCGCCGGCCGCCCCGCGGTGCAACGTGGCGACAGGGTCAATCTCAATCCCAGTGACGAGAACAAAGACAATATCCGCGAACGCCATGATGCGAGCGACCTCGACTGACGGTCGTCAAACCTCATTTTCCGGAATCAACAAGGCCCCACCGATCATCCGGCGGGGCCTTGTTCGTTTCAGCGGCAGCTTTCAGATCAGTTGAGCTGCTGGGGGTGGCTGATGTCTGCACCCTCGCCAGCATGCGTGTACATATCAGCCGAGCCGTCCTGCAGGCCGGCATGGAGTTGCGGCCAGTTGGCTTCTGCCTGGCTGATGCGCGCGCTTTGCTCATCGACAAAGGCATCACGGGTTTCGGCATCCCAGTTGAGGTAGAGCTTGCCGTCGAGCACGGCCCAGCCGTCGACGAAATCGACCTCCGCACCGTAACCCTCAGAGACAGCATAGGAGCACCAATCGTTGTGCTGCGGCTCATAGGCTGCCGGATTGGCGCTGAAGGCCGAAGCATTCTCAGCTGAGCTGAAAAGCCAGGTCTTGCCTTTGTGTTCGACACTGTGGGTTGCATCGCCCTTGGCCGGGGCGCCATCGAAGTAGGCGACAACATCAAAACCATCGACGGCGACACCATCGGGCAGCGCATTAACGACCTGGTCGGCATGGGCAGTTCCAATCCCCAGGCTGAACGCTACCGTTGTCGCGGCGAAACCCTGGAGAAAAATACGGCGACTAGAATGGATCGCGCCCTTGATTGCGTGTGCAGAAAACATCTGGTGGTCCCTCGTGTTGAAGTTGATCGTGGTGGATCGATAAGGAGATCGGCTGATCCCGCGCATCCATATCGGGTGCCCGGCAAACGGTTCGAATGAACGTGAATCAACTCCGCGTTGGAAATTGCGAACCGATCGGTACGAAATGATATTGACATACCTTTTCGCCTGCGGACCACCTCCTTGCGCACGCAAAGACCTGTTCCCAATGGAGCCGGGTCAGACGGGGCGACCACAATCAGTGGAATTTGTGCTAGTCAGACTGCAATTCCTGACGACGAGGACACGCCATGGCAGAGACACGCATCGAGACGGATTCCATTGGGGAGATGGAGGTTGCCGCCGACCGCTA
>JABIUG010000231.1 GCA_018700655.1 Rhodospirillaceae bacterium
CCCGCGGAAGGCTGATCAACATCTCTTCACAGCACGGCATGATCTGTTCGCCCCAGCATGTCGCCTATGGCACGGGCAAGGCCGCGGCGGTTTATCTCACGCGCCAGGTCGCGGTCGATTACGGCGAGCAGGGCATCATCTGCAATGCCATCGCACCGGGAAAAATCCTCACCGGCAACTCGCCCGAGGAAGAAGACAGCGATCGCATGGACTATGCCCGCACCCGCACCGCGATGCCCCGCCTGGGCCGTCCCAGTGACATTGCCTCGACCGCCGTCTTCCTGGCGAGCGACGAGGCAACTTATATCACCGGGCACAACCTGATGGTCGACGGCGGATGGATGGCAGGATGAGCAGGGAACGCGATTTTGTCGGTTACGGGCGCAACCTGCCCCAGGCCGACTGGCCCGGCGGTGCGCGTCTGGCGATCAACTTCGTGATCAACTACGAGGAAGGATCGGAATACGCGATCTCGAACGGTGATGGCGATGACGAAGTCACCCTGACCGAGGTTTCCTCTCCGACCGTGCCTTCGGGTGTTGCCGATCACGGCGCCCGTTCGATGTTTGAATACGGCAGCCGGGTCGGCTGGTGGCGGCTTTACCGGCTGTTCATCGAGCGCGGGATTTCGCCCACGATCTTTGCCTGTGCGATGGCTCTGGAACGTAATCCCGAGGCGGCTGCGGCCATCCGCGAGGCCGATTTTGATTTCCTTTGCCATGGTTGGCGCTGGGTCGACCATTTCAGGCTCACGGAAGAAGAAGAACGATGTCATATCGCCGATGCGATCGCCTCGCTCGAGCAGACACTGGGTCAGCGCCCGCTCGGCTGGTATTGCCGCTACGGCCCCAGCGACAACACCCGTCGGTTGCTGATCGAGGAGGGTGGCTTCGAATATGATTCCGACGCCTACAACGACGAACTGCCCTATTGGGTGCCCGACGGCAAAGGCGGCCACCACCTGGTCGTGCCCTACAGCCTGACCAACAACGATGGCCAGTTTGCCCGTGGCGGCATTGCGACCGGCGACCAGTTTTTTGCCTTTCTGAAAGACGCCTTCGACATGCTGCGCGAAGAAGGCGTCGACCATCCCAAAATGATGTCGGTCGGCCTGCATTGCCGCCTGGTCGGTCATCCGGCAAGGGCGGCGGGGCTCGCACGCTTCCTCGATTACATCCAGGGTTTCGATGATATCTGGATCGCGCGCCGGCTTGATATCGCCCGCCACTGGTGCGCACGTCATCCGGCGGTTGGCTGAACAACCCTAGTTCGGCGTGAGATTGGCTTCGTCGAACGCCTGGTTCTGGGGAAGGATGATCGTGAGGCGTGGCGTCGGGTCGAGTGCGACCTCGCCGTCGCCGGTCGTGAGGTCAACGACGTGGCCGCCCTGTGTGCGGTCGTCGCTGAGGTAATGCAGGTGCCAGACCGGCGCGTTGATGTTGCCCAGCCAGGCCGGGAACCAGTATCCCGCCATCGTGCCCGAAGCATCTTCCAGATCCCACACCGCCTGATCGGCGAGTGCTTCTGCCAGCGGCAGGTAGGGCTTCGACTGGTGGCGCGGTGCGCGGATGGTGAGCGTGGGGAAGCTGCCGGTGATCATGATCGCGACCGGTGTGTTGGCGCTGGCGAGCTTTTCGCTCAACAACTCCGAGAGCGCACCGAAGTCGGCGCCTTCGGGCAGGGCAAAGACGACATCCCGGTCAAAGAAAGTCATCACGGCAAAGGGTGTTTCTGTATCCGGCGCGATCTCAGTGACCGAGCCGTCCTCGCGGATTTGCCAGAACCGGCCGTCGAAGCCGACCATCTCGCCATCGATCGCGTTGAAGGTCCCTACCCCGAAATCGCCGTATTCGGCCATCTCGCCATAGGTCATGGTGCCGTCGTAAAGCCCGGCTTTCAACGCATCGAGGGTCGAGAACTGGACGATGACGTCGGTGTCATGCGCGATCGCCGGTGATACGGCGATCATCAGCAAGGTGGCGGCAAGGGCGCGCAGTCGGCTTGTCATGTCGAAGCTCCGGTTGGTTCGGAGCGGGATCATGTCCCAGTCACCGGTTTGCCGCAATGCCCGGTAACAACGGCGGATGACAGAACGCAGTTGCCGCGTTATCACGCGCCTTTCCACCGGATCGTTTCATGCTGCAACGCCTTTATGACCGCGTCCTTATTCTTGCCGGGCACCGCCATGCGGTGTGGTGGCTGTTTGTCATGGCAGCGGCCGAGGCATCGTTTTTCCCGATTCCGGTCGAAGTGATGATGTTGCCGATGATGTTTGCCGCACCGCGCAAGGCTTGGCTCTTTGCCGGCGTGGCGACAGTGGGCACGGTGATCGGCGGGGTCGGCGGCTATGCCATCGGCGCGCTGCTCTATGACACGCTGGGCCAGCCGATCCTCGCGCTCTACGGCCACGAAGATGCCTATGACCATTTCGCCAAGCTCTATGACGAATGGGGCGTCTGGATTGTCTTTGCCGGCGGCTTCACGCCGATCCCCTACAAGGTCGTGACGATCGCTTCGGGCGTCGCCCATCTCGATCTCATGGTTTTCGTTCTTGCCTCGGTGGTTTCGCGCGGTCTGCGTTTTCTGCTCGAGGCGGCTTTGCTGCACTGGTTCGGACCGCCGATCCGCAACTTCATCGAAAAACGCATGGCGCTCGTGGCAACGGTTTCCTTTGTTGTCGCGATTGCCGGCTTTGTCGCCGTCAAGTGGCTCTTGTAGAGTCCGGACTACACTGCCAAATGGAAGGTGATGGCTGAAACCATGATCCAACGCCTGTTCGACCGGCCCCGGGCTCTGGGTGCCTTGCTGGCGTTTGCCAGTGCCGCCATGCTCGCTGGAGCGTTTTACTTTCAGCATTTCGAGGGCCTGCAACCCTGTCCGCTCTGCATCGCCCAGCGCTGGGCCCACGCCGCTTCGCTGGTGCTGTGCCTGATCGCTGCGTTCGGTGCAAGTGAAAGGCTGGCGCCGGGGCTTCTGACGATGGTCGGCCTGGCGTTCCTGGCCGGCGCCGGAATTGCCGGCTATCACGTCGGTGTCGAGCAACACTGGATCGAAAGTTCGTTCTGTGGCGCGACCGATCTTGTCGGCGAGACCGTCGAGGACCTCAAGGCGCTGTTGTGGGAGACCGAAATCGCCCGGTGTGACGAAGTGGCATGGTCGCTCGCGGGGATCTCGATGGCAGGTTACAATCTCATCATCTCGCTCGTTCTGGCGGCGGTCGCCCTGATCGCCGCCCGCCGGGCCATGAAGGGCAGACCATGAGCGCCAGCAAGACCACAGGCGACGATCTTCTCCCCGGCGATGGCAGCCGCGACGACCTCGTGAAGGCGATGATCCGGGTCGATCATGCCGGGGAATACGGCGCCAAACGGATTTATGATGGTCAGCTCGCGGTGCTGGGCGACAGCCCGTCGGCCAGGGTGATCGCGCATATGGCCGATCAGGAGCAACGCCATCTCGATCACTTCGATGATCTCCTGGTCGAACGGCGCGTGCGCCCGACGCTGCTCTCGCCGGTCTGGCATGTCGCCGGTTATGCCCTGGGCGTCGGCTCGGCGCTGCTCGGCGAAAAGGCGGCGATGGCCTGCACCGAAGCGGTCGAGAGCGTGATCGACGAACATTATGCCGATCAGGCAGACAAACTCGGCGACGATGAGGCCGAGCTGCGGTCCACGGTCGAACAGTTCCGCGCCGAGGAGCAGGAGCACCACGACACCGCGCTCGAACATGGCGCCGCCGAGGCACCGGCCCATGACCTGCTGACCGGTGCGGTGAAAACCGGCACCAGGCTCGCGATCTGGCTCTCGACGAGAGTGTGATGTCGCCGGCGATCGCAGAGGTTGTCGCGCGCTACGGTATTCACCCAGACATGGTGCCCATGCTCGAAGAGTTCGAGCGTGTGCCCCAGGCCGATACGATCGAAGAGGCACGCGCCACCTGGAGCGCCTTTTGCCGTGCCGCAAACCGTCCACGCCCCGAAGGCATGACGGTCAGTGACAGTGTTGTTGCGACGGCGGCTTTCGATATCCCCGTTCGTACCTACCGACCGACTGCCGCGAGCGATGCCTCGCCCTGCATCTTCTACATTCACGGTGGCGGCTTCATGACCGGCGATCTCGACACCAACGACACCGTTGCCTGGGGATTGGCCCAGGAGACTGGCGCCGTCGTGGTCAGCACGGATTACCGGCTCGCGCCGGAAAGTCCGTTTCCCGCGGCCCATGACGATTGTTATGCCGCGCTTTGTCATGTTCACGACGAGCCGCTTGTCTATGGCATCGATCCCTCACGGATCGCGATCTGTGGTGACAGCGCGGGAGGCAACCTCGCTGCGGCCGTGGCTCTGGCAGCGCGTGACCGCAAGGGCCCGAAACTGTGCGCCCAGGCGATCCTCTATCCGGGTTTTCGCACCGAGGGCACGCTTCCCAGCTTCACGACCTATGCCCACGCGCCGATCCAGAATGCGGAATCGACAACCCGTTACCGGTTGAACTACATGCCGGACCCGGCGAGCCATACCAATCCCTATGCCTGCCCGCTGATGGCGACCGACTACGGCAACCTGCCGACGGCACTTCTTCATGTCGCGGCGATCGACGCCGCCAGGGATGAAGGCAAGCTCTATGCAGAGCGCATGAACGCTGCCGGTAGCGCTGCGACCTATCGTGTCGCCGAAGGCATGATCCACAGCTTCATGCGTGCACGGTTCGACGGTCCGGCAGCAGCGGCCGAGTTCAAGGTGATCACCGATTTTCTGGCGAAGTATTTGTTTGTTGTTTGATGTTCCCTCAGGCGCCGAACGCTATCACTGACGGTCGCTGTTTCTTCGGCCCCAACCATACCCACAGCCGTCATACCCCCTTACTTGATGCGGCATCCATCCCGGACCCGATCAACTCGCACCGGCGGAAGATGGACCGCCCGGTCAAGCCGGGCGATGACGGGGAGGTAAGCTCAGAACCACACCGAGATGGTGCATCTGGCGGGAGGACCGTCAGGCCCGACGGGGAGCGACTGCGACCCCGCCGCGTGAGCGGCGTAAGCCAAACGAGCGGAGCGAGAGCCGGCGCCTGAGGCTAAACCAACAACAAACCTACTCGGCAGCGTCGTTGCGCATGTGCACCACGCTCTGCGGGAACGGAATTTCGATTCCCTTGGCGTCGAGTGCTTCCTTGAAGGCCTTGGTGAGATCGGTCTTGAGCGCCCAGAAATCGCCGGCGCCGCACCAGACGCGCACCGTGATGTCGACCGAGCTGGCACCCAGATTGGTGACATACATGGCGGGTTCGGGATCGGCCATGACGCGGTCGTCGGCGTTATAGATGGCGCGCAGCGCGGCCATGGCATCGTCGATGCTGTTGCCGTAGCCGATGCCCATGACGATATCCATGCGGCGGGTGTCATACACGCTGTAATTGGTGATCGTGCCGCCCCAGATCTGACTGTTGGGCACGATGACCTGGACGTTGTCGAGCGTCGCGACCTCGGTGGTGAAGAGGTTGACGGCCTTGACCGTACCCATCACGCCGCCGGCATTGACGAACTGGTCGACATTGAGCGGACGGAAGAGCAGGAGCATGACGCCGGATGCGACATTCGAAAGCGTGCCCTGCAAGGCCAGGCCAATCGCCAGGCCCGCAGCACCCATTATTGCGATCAGGCTGGCGGTCTGCACGCCGAACTGGTTGAGAACCATGATGAACGTGAAAGCCAGCACGAGGTACTTCACCAGGCTGCCGAAGAACATGCGCAGCGTGGCATCGACCTGTTCGACCTTGATCAGGCTCTTGATCGTCATGCGTTTGGCCCAGCCCGAAGCCCAGAGGCCGATGAGCAGGACGACAATCGCGCCGACCACGTCGAGCCCGTATTGTGTCATCAGGCCGACAACTTCCGTCCAAATTTCGCTGGCGGCGGCGTCCATGAAACTCTCCAGTTTGGTTGTTGTGCGCTGCCGGTTCCCTGGCGCGCCGAATCCGTTGGCGCTTACCTAAGCAAAAGCCAAGCCAATTTCCAGAGCGGCGATACGAATGGGTAAAACAGTCACCATATGGAGCCCGGACAGCAGCAGTCGGTCAGTCGCTTTCGAGCTCGCTGTCCCAATAGAGATAATCGCGCCAGTCCTGGTGCAGGAAATTGGGCGGGAAAGCCCGGCCACTTTCGCGCAATTGATAGGTCGTGGGCGAAGCAGGTTCCATCAACGGCGGCATACCGGCCTCTTTTGGGGTGCGGTTGGCCTTCTTCATGTTGCAGTTGCTGCAGGCGGTGACGACATTTTCCCAGCTGGTGCGCCCGCCACGCGAGCGCGGCATGACATGATCAAAGGTCAGCTCGCGGGTTTCACGAGGACTGCCGCAATACTGGCAGGCAAAGCTGTCGCGCAGGAATACGTTGAACCGGGTAAAGGCCGGGCGTTTGTTGAGCGGAACGAAATCGCGCAGGGCGATCACGCTGGGCAGGCGCATTTCGAAGCTGGGCGAACGCACGACCCGGTCATACTGGGACAAG
The DNA here is from genome assembly GCA_018700655.1 of Rhodospirillaceae bacterium. Classification (GTDB taxonomy): domain Bacteria; phylum Pseudomonadota; class Alphaproteobacteria; order SP197; family SP197; genus SP197. Next base: position 6,508 of record JABIUG010000231.1, read on the forward strand.
GTCTGGACACGATCCATGAAC
>JABIUG010000232.1 GCA_018700655.1 Rhodospirillaceae bacterium
CTTCAGGTTGATGCCCATGATCCGGTCGAAGTCTTCTTCGGTGAGATCAAGCACGCTGGCGCTGACACCAAGCCCTGCATTGTTCACCATGATGTCGAGCTGGCCGAAATCATCGACCGCGCGTTGCACCAGTGCCGCAACGTCGCCACGCTGTGAAACATCCGAAGCCATGCCGATCGCGGTCTTGCCGCTGGAATCGAGTACAGCTGCAGCCTCGACCACCTTGTCGGCCTGGACATCACCCATGATCACGCGTGCGCCCTCGGCGTGGAGCCTGGCGGCACATGCCAGACCGATCCCCTGTGCTGCGCCCGTGACAACGGCAACCTTGCCCTGATGTTTCATCTTTGACTGTCCTCTACCGAATGGAGCGTTGCCGCCATGTTGAGAATCCTGACGGCATGGTTAACGCCAATTGCCTCCCCGGGCGAGATGGAGTGCGTGGAATTTCAGTCCAAACTCGGCGAGCCTCTGGAAAAAATGGTACCCGAGATGTCCGCCACGAGCTATCCCTTCCCCCCTTGAGGGGAAAGAAGAGGATGGGGGTATGCGGGATAACCGCAGCATCGCCCGGTGACAGAATCTCGCTACGCGATCCCCCCACCCTGGCCCTCCCCCTCAAGGGGGGAGGGAAAATCTGACCGCCTGCCGCATCCGTCCGCACACCCATGTTGTCATCTCGTCATGGGCCTCCATAATCGGCTCTGTAATTCGATCATGTCGGGAGTTTCAGATGGGGCGAACAGCACTGGTGACCGGTGGCAACCGGGGAATCGGCTTGGAGATCTGCCGCCAGCTTGGTGCGGCAGGCCATGTCGTCAAATTGGCCGCACGTGACCAAGTCCTTGGTGAAGAGGCTGCGGCAGCGCTGCGTGGCGAGGGCCTTGATGTCACGGCTGTGGTGCTCGACGTCAACGACCCCGCCTCGATCGCGCGATGCGCCGAAAAACTCTCCAGCGCCGGCGTCACGGTCGATGTCCTGGTCAACAACGCCGGTGTCTTTGTCGGCGGCACCCTGTTGAGCGGTCCTGACCCCATGGCGGATTCAATCGCGGTCAACCTGATGGGGCCGCTCCAGACCGCACGCGCCTTCGTGCCCGCCATGATCGAGCGAAATTGGGGCCGCGTCGTCAACATCTCATCGGCCTGGGGTTCGTTCGCCGAGGGCCTCGAGGGTGTCCCCAGCTATGCCATCACCAAGGCAGCGCTTAATGCCCTGACGATCCACCTGGCTCGTGAGGCCGGGCCGGACGTTCTGATCAATGCGATGTGCCCGGGGTGGGTGCAGACCCGAATGGGGTTCGACAGTGCGCCCTGGGAACCAGGCGGCGGTCTGCCCGAGCTCACGCCCCAAGAAGGGGCGGACACTGCCCTCTATCTCGCCACCCTGCCAGACGGCGGAGCGACCGGCGGTTTCTTCCGCGAGCGCGCGCCTCTGGACTGGTAACGAGAACAACTTCAATATTAATTATTAACATCACTAAAATCTAATAACACGTTGCTTTAAAACGTATAATTGTTTCCTAGCAACATCATACTCTACATGAGCGAACTCTGATCTAAATCAAAGTTCCACGCAAAGACGGAAAGACCTCCCCGGTGGGAATCGCGCCATGAGGAAGGTTAGGGTTCAGCCCACCCGGCGCATCGACCGGACCGGGACGACCGTCATAACGCGCGCCATCGCCGATCACATTGAACGAGGTGGCGTGACGCCGGGTCGGCAGCGTATTGGGCGGGCCCGCATGCAGTGTGCGCTGGGTGAAGGCCAGAACGTCGCCGGGATTGACGTCCCAGTAGATCGTGCGAAACCGCCGGTCGAGTTCCTCGGGCGAGGGCATCGGCACATGATCTTCCATCCAGTCGCCGTATTCCTCACCCTTGGTGAAGGTCGAAGCCATGTAGATGGCGTCATCCTTGAGGTGCGACGCCTGCTTGTACTTCAACGTCGTTTCGGCAGGCATGTGGTCATAGGCCAGGAACAACGCGATGGCGTTGTTGCCCATGATGCGGTGATAGGAGGCATCCTCGTGCCAGGGCGTCGGTTTGTCGCTGGCACCGGCATCCTTGACGAAGGTGTTGGTGTAGTGGAGCGAAACCGCGTTGGAGCGCATCAATCCCATGGCCGCATCGGCGACCGGGCTTTCGAAAAGCACCTCGCGCAGCACGGGATAACGGGTCCACAGGTTGAACTCATAATAGAAGATCGCCGGATTGCCTGGTGTCGTGACAAAGCGCGCATCCGGGCTGGGATGGGCGACGGCATCGTCGGCCTCGGCCCGCAGCGCATCGACCGTGCCGGAATCGATCACATTGCGCAGGCAGATCGCGCCATCGGCCTCGAACTGATCGATCGCTTCGGCTGGAACCGATCGCCCGCCGGCCAGATGATGTGCCGGCGGCATGGCGCCGTCATCAGCGCTGGGCGGGCGGATCGCATAGGATTCGTCAGTGGAGATTGCCGTGGTCATGGGAACCTCGTGGGTTGTTCCTGGAGAGTGTCACGCCGGGAACGCCCAAGATCAAGAAACACCTTGCCAGATCAAAACCGATCGGCACGGAAGGGCCTGAGGTCGAAGCCGGGATCGCGCCCTTCCAGAAGATCAAGCACGACCTCTCCTGTCCGGGCGGCCAGGCTCATGCCGAGATGCTGGTGACCAAAGGCAAACCAGCAATTCTCCAGCCCGGGGGCCCGGTCGATCACTGGTCGGTAATCCGGCAGGGTCGGGCGGCGCCCCATCCAGAAATTCATTTCAGGCATATCGCCGGTCGCAGTCTCGCGCAGGACCTCACGGCCCTTGCGCCAAAGGATCTGCGCACGCCGATAGTCCGGCGCCGCCTCCAGACTGGAAAATTCGACATTGCCGGCCATACGCAGGCCGTTTTCGCGTGGATTGATCGCCAGCGCATGTTCGCCATGGAGCAACACCCGACTGAGACCATTGGGCAGGTCGTCGATATCGACGTGATAACCCCGTTCGGTGTTCAGCAGCACTCTGATGCCCATCCTGGCTGCGACACGATGGGAATAGGCCCCGGCTGCCACAACCAGACGATCGACCTTCATCTCGCCCTGGTTCGTCAGGAGTGCCGCGGGCCGCCCGTTCTCGATCCTGACATCGGTCACTTCAGCCCGAACCAATCGGCCACCCCCTGCCACCATGTCATCAGCAATCTGGCGCGTCAGGCCTACAGGATCGAGCGTGCTGTAGGCATCGGGATAATAGGCCGCACGCGCAACCGAAGAAGTGATAGATGGCTCCAGCCGGTGAAGTTTCTCTCGGTTGAGTTCCTGCATACGGTTGCCAAGAGAAACGTTGAAATCACGCCGCCAGCGATCGCCTTCAAACCACGCCTCGGTCCGCGAGAGACCCAGCGCACCGTTGCGCCGGATCAGGGCATCGGCCGGGCTGCCGTCGAGCAAACGATCGTAGGCCCCTGTCGTATCGGCCAGCAGGGTTGCCATCGCGCGCGCGGTTTCTTCCTGCCTGACCTGTCTGCATTCCATCAAAAACGCCAGGAACCAGCGTGTCAGGCCCGGTAGATGACGCCAGCGCACGACCAGGGGAGCATCCCGGTCGAGCAACATCTTGGGTATCTGGGCGAGCAGCCGTGGCCCCGGTAGCTGGGTCGAGGCGCTGAGCGAGAGGATCGCGCCGGAATTGCCGAACGAACAGCCCGAGCCCGGCTCGTCACGATCGACCAGAACGACATCATGGCCAGCCTTCTGCAGGGATAACCCGATGCAGGCCCCGACAATACCGGCCCCGACGACCGTAACCTGACAACCCGACACGACAGGCGACTAGAAGAGATCGCCCAGCGAACAGCTCACCAGCAGTTCGGCCACGGCCATGTTGTTGGGCATGGCAATCGCGGTTTCGACCAGTTCGGCAAGATCTTCGGGCTGGATCATCTCTTCTCGTGTGATGCCCACGGCATTGCCCGCCATATCGGTATTGACCCAGCCGGGGCACACGGCGGTCGAACGCACCCCCTCTTCCCAGGCGGCACGCCGGGACGCGTGGTTCACGGCCATCAATGCAAACTTGCTCAAGGCATAGCCGGTCCCGTCGTTGGTCACCCGCTTGCCCGAAAGCGAAGAGATGTTGATGATCCGCCCACTGCCGCAGGCGCGCAGATGCGGCAGGGACAGGCGGATCATACGCATCGGCCCCTTGGTGTTGACCGCCCAGAGCGCGTCATAGGTCTCGTCGTTGTCATCTTCGAGGTTGACCATGCCACCCATGCCTGCGGCATTGACCAGGCCGTCGATCCGGCCAAAGCGCGCAACAGTGGCATCGACCCATGCCGAATTGTTGGCCGCGTCGGTGGCTTGATGGGCATGGCTGATCAGGCGTGATTGATCGCCTTCCCCGACCCAACCGCCGAGTTTGGCGGTATCGCGCGCGCCCAGACTAAGGCTGTAACCCTTGTCATGGAGACATTGAGCGATGGCATTGCCAATGCCGCCGCTCGCGCCCGTTACCATGATTACGCGTCCGTCAGCTGCCAGCATGAAGTCTCTCCTCGGTTCGGTCTGGTTGTTCGAGTTGGTTAAGGGTCAGTCGGGCAATCTCTCACCACGCCATGGCACGTTCGGGTGTGCCGGTACGTTGTGTCGTTTCCCAGCCCTCGGCAAAGAAGCTCTCGGCATTCGAGGGCGGCAGGGGTGCTTTGCCCAGAATCATGTCGGCAACCTTCTCCCCGATCATGATCGTGGGGGCGTTGAGGTTGCCGTTGGTGATGGTCGGAATGATCGAGGAATCGACCACGCGCAATCCTTCGATGCCATGAACCCTTGCCTCCGGGTCGACCACGGCCATGGTGTCCTTGCCCATCTTGCAGGTGCAACTGGGGTGATAGGATGTCGCGGCATTCTGGGCGATCCAGGCGTCGAGGTCTTCGTCGCTCTGGATGTCGCTGCCTGGCCTGATCTCGTGACCGCGATAGGCATCAAACGCCGGTTGCTGAAAGATCTCGCGCGTCAGACGTGCTCCGCGCCGCAGGGCGAGCCGGTCTTCCTCTTCGCTGAGATAGTTGAAGATGATCCGCGGCGCTTCCACCGGATCGCTCGAACGCAGGGTCACCTCGCCACGGCTGAGTGGTTTGCCATGGCTCATATAGGCGTGGAACCCATGGCCCTTGTAGGTGCTCGAGCCGTCGAACCCCGCAGCCACGGCCATGAAGTGGAACTGCAGATCGGGGAACCGCAAACCCGGTCGGCTGCGAATGTAACCATTGGCCTCATAATGGCTGCTGGCGCCGAGGCCTTCCTTGAAGAGCAGCCAGCGCATCCCGATCATCGCCTTGGAAATCAGACCCATCTTGCCGTTAAGGGTGATCGGCTGTGTGCAGTCCTGATGGGTTGAAACTCCCAGATGATCCTGCAGGTTCTGGCCCACACCGTTGAGTTCGTGCACGACGTCGATCCCGTGCGAGCGCAGGTGCTTGCCATTGCCGATACCCGACAACATCAGGAGTTTGGGCGAATTGAACGGGCCTGCGCTCAAAATGACCTCACGACGTGCCCTGGCGCGGATGACCTTGCTGCCTTGCGCAAATTCAACACCGACCGCGCGTTTGCCTTCCAGCAGAACCCGACGGGTCAGCGCATACATCGCGACGGTCAGGTTGGGGCGTTTCATGGCCGGCTTCAGATAGGCATTGGCGGTCGAGCTTCGCACGCCATTTTTGATCGTCAGGTCCATCCGGCCAAAGCCCTCCTGGCTGTAGCCGTTGACGTCTTCGGACCTGACATAACCGGCCTCTACCCCGGCATCGATGAACGCCTGGTAGAGCGGGTTTTCCATGTTGTTGCCGTTGTTGGTGTGCAGCGGCCCGCTGTCACCGCGATATTCGTCACCACCGAAGCGTGAGGTCTCCGCGCGCCGGAAGTAGGGCAGGCAATCACGATAGGCCCAACCCTCGTTGCCGAGCGCTTCCCATTCGTCGAAGTCGCCGGCATGGCCGCGCACGTAACACATGCCGTTGATCGAAGACGTGCCGCCGATGACCTTGCCGCGGGCATGATGGATCTGGCGCCCCTGGAGGCCGGGCTCCGGCTCGGTCATGAAACCCCAGTCGAAGCGTTTGTCGTTCATCGGCATGTAACAGGCTGTCGGCATCTGGATGAAGATGCTGTTGTCGCGCCCGCCATATTCAAGCACGAGCACCTTGTTGGCGGGATCTTCGCTCAGGCGCGCTGCAAGAACGCCACCGGCGGAACCCGAACCGATAACAATAAAATCATACTCCTGCTCGTCCATGGCGTTCGCCCCAGCCTCTCGGTGCGTGCGCAGCGACCGTTCGAAGGCCGGCACCTGCCGATTGATAAAACGTTTTACCGATTGATGATCGAAGAGTTATCCTGCCTTGTCAACCGATCAACATGCTGTCGATGCAACAGCACCGTCGTTTGACCAAACCGTTCCCTGCGATGGTAATGTGCCCTCGTGAATGACAGCCCTAAACGAGACGCCGGTTTGAAAAGCAAACGCCCTTCCGCAAAAATCTCCGACGTCGCCAAGGCCGCCGGTGTATCCCAGGCGGCGGTATCGCGCGTGATGCGGGGTGATGAATCCTTCGTCGTGCGCGACGAGACACGCAAGCGCATCACCGAGGTCGCAGCTGAGCTGAACTACCAGCCCAATCCCGCAGCCCGGGGCCTGCGGACATCGCGCAGCCAGTCGCTGGGAATCGTCGTGCCGGAGCTCGATAACCCGGTTCATGCCAGAATCATTATCGGTGCGGAACGCGCTGCGGCCGAACGCGGCTATTCGTTGCTGATTGCCCACCGGGATGCGGGCATGGTCGAAACCGCGATCTACGACCGCCTCGTACAACGCAACCGGGTCGACGGCCTGATCGTGGCGACCCTTGCCGACGAAAGTGTTGCCGTTTCCGCTTTGCAGGCGCTCGACCATCCCTTCGTTCTGGTCAATCGCAAGGCCAGCGGCGTGAACCACCATGTCGTGATCAACGACCGCGGCGGCTCGCGCAAGGCCGTCGAACATCTCGTCGCCCTGGGCCACCGCCGGATCGGGCATCTTTCGGGCGCGCCGCATCGCTACAATTCAAAGTGCCGCCTGCGGGGATACCAGGACGGGCTGAAAGACGCGGGCCTGTTCTATGACGCAAACCTGGTGGCCGAGGCCGGCTACACCATGGAAGGCGGCGCTGCAGCAATGCGGCAACTTCTCCAATCCGCCCAGCCCCGCCCAACAGCCATCTTTGCGGCAACACTCTTCACCGCTGCCGGCGCCATGGGTGTGCTGCGCGAGGCCGGTGTGAAGATCCCTGAAGAAATGTCGATGATCGCCTTCAACGACGGCGCCATCGCCGATGTACTGGCGCCGCCACTAACGACCGTGCGCACACCTCTTGAAACCATGGGCTACCAGGCCGCAACCGCCCTGATCGGCCATATCGAAGGCGGCGGCGAATTCTCCGGACAGGTGCTCGAAGAAACCGAGATCGTCGAGCGCCAGTCAACCGCCCCTCCCCGCCAAAGACGCCCTGATCCCGCTTCCTGCTAGCGTCGTTCTTGACAGCGCCGCGGCGGGACTATTTATTAATCACTAAATCGTTTTATTAATTACCCAAACGGAAGATGACATGCTGAACCCCACAGGCGCCCCCGCCGTTGCAGAGATCCAGACGATCGAAGATGCACGGCAGTCAGCACAGAAAGAGACTGCGCCGGCATGGATGGACGAACTGCGTACGCTCATCGCCAGCGGCCAAATCCACGAAGATTTCGACAGCAGGGTGACACACAGCCGCGACCGCCTGCCCTTCGGTCGATTTCGCAGCCGCTCGGAGCAATTGACCGGCACCTTGCCGAGCGTGGTCGTGGAGCCAAAATCAATCCCGGAAGTGCAACAGGTCGTGCGCCTGGCTGGCAGGGAGAATATCTCCGTCATTCCCTATGGCAGCGGCTCGGGCGTTCTGGGCGGAACCGTACCCTTTGCCGGCGAGATGATCCTTTCGTGCCGGCACATGAACACCATCCAGGTGATCGACGAGACCAACCGGATCGCGCGGGCCGATGCCGGCACCAACGGTCTGGTGCTCGAAAACACGTTGCGCGAAAAGGGTTACACCTGTGGCCACTATCCCCAGTCGCTTTCGATGTCGACCGTCGGGGGCTGGGCCGCGTGCCGTGGCGCCGGCCAGGCATCCTCGCGTTACGGCAACATCGAGAACCTGATCGTCGGCATGAAGGTCGTGTTGCCCGATGGCGAATTGCTCGAGGTCCGCCACGCGCCCCGTCGTTCCGTGGGCCCCAGCATTCTGGAGATGTTCATCGGCTCGGAAGGCGTCCTTGGTGTGATCGTGGAAGTGACGCTGCGTATCTGGCGTCTGCCTGAACAGGAAATCGATACGGTGATGGCCTTCCCTGACCTGGAACACGGTCTGGCCGCCATTCGCGACATCATGCAGGCCGAACTGCGACCGGCTCTGGCGCGCCTCTATGATGAAGCAGAGAGCATCAAATGGGGCCTTGAAGCGCCTCCCGGCGGCGTCATTCCCGTCATCACCATGTTGAGTTTTGCCGGCCTGTACGGCGTCGCCGAAGCCGAGGCCGAAGCCGCCATGAAGATCTGCGAGGCCCATGGCGGCAAGATCAGCGACCGGGAACCGATGACGCAGTGGCAGGCCAAACGCTTCGAATCCCACTCCGACGCGTTTGTCGATGCCGGCGGCTACTATGAGACGATTGAGGTCGCCGCCCCCTGGTCTACTGTCGGCGCGATGTATGAGCAGATGAAAGCGGCGGTCAACGAACGCCACCCGGTGGTGCAGCTCAGCGCACACTGGTCGCACGCCTATTCGGACGGCTCGTGCATGTATCTCACCTGCAAGATTCCCGCGATGGCCGATGACGAAGCCCTGCCGATCCATGCCGACGTCTGGGAGATCATCATGCGGATCTGCCTCGACACGGGTGGCACGATCAGCCATCACCACGGCATCGGGTGTTTCCGCAATCGCTGGATCGCCGAGGAATTGAACCACGGCCACAGGGTGCTTGAGGGTCTCAAACGTGCACTCGACCCGGCCCTGCTGTTCAATGCCGGCAAGCTCGGGCTCAAGGCAGAGAACTGACGCCGGGAACCCAACCGGCATCAACGAGACCGACACCACAACACGCAGGCTGGGCAGGCAATGTTAGACACGATTCTGATGGGCATCGATCTGGGTGCGGGAAGTCTGAAGGTCACGATCATCACGGCGGACGGACAGCTGCTCGGCTCTGCTTCAAGCGATGTTCGAACCGACACTCCCCACCCCGGCTGGGCTGAACAGGGCCCCGACGCCTGGTATCGCGCTCTGTGCGGCGCGGTTCCCGCTGCTCTCAAGACTGCAGGCCTTGGGGCAGGCGATGTCGGCGCGGTTTCGTTTTCCGCCGGCGCGCACACACCCGTCCTGCTCGACGCCGACAACCGGGTGATCCGGCCCGCGATCCTGTGGAGCGATCAAAGGAGTCCGGCCGAGACCGCCGAGCTGATCGAGCAGGCCGGCGACATGATCCATGCCACCAGCTTCAACAAACCGGCACCGACCTGGACACTGCCGCAGCTCAAATGGCTCGGGAAACATGAACCCGATGCCGTCGCACGCACGAAACGTGTGCTTGTCGCCAAGGATTACCTGCGCTTCCGGCTGACCGATTGCTGGCACACCGACCGGGTCGATGCTGTTGGCACCATGATGACCGATACCAAGGCATCGACATGGTCGCCGGAACTCTGCGCCCTGATCGACTGGGATATGGATACCCTGCCTCCGATCGTGGAGCCCACGGCGATTGTCGGGGAAGTCACGGTTCAGGGTGCGGCTGAGTCCGGCCTTGCCGCCGGCACCCCGGTTGTCGCTGGAACCATGGATACCGCCGCGGAGTGTTACGGCGCCGGTGCGGTCGATGCCGGGCATTGCACGATC
>JABIUG010000233.1 GCA_018700655.1 Rhodospirillaceae bacterium
CAGCACCAGGGCAACGGAGATACCGCCGCGCAGGCCGCCCCAGGTCAGGACCCTGATCGCGCCGCCGGTGAAGGATCTGCCGAAGGCCTTGAGCAGAACCACCGGAATCGCGACCGAGACGAACCGCGAGGCCAGCACGACGGGAATTGCGATCAGGCCGAGGACGAAGACATTGCCGGTAAGTGTGATCGCCACAACCTCGAAGCCGATCAGCAGGAACAGCGCAGAGTTGAGGATCTCGTCGATCAGCGACCAGAAGCTGGTGGTGTGTTCGCGCGTCACTTCGCTCATGGCAAAACGCGTGCCCAGGTTACCGATCAGCAGACCGGCACAGACCATCGCGATCGGCCCGGAGACATGAAGCTGGTGCGCCAGGGCAAAGCCACCCATGACCAGTGCCAGGGTGATCATCACCTCGATGTTGTGTTCGTCGACCGTCTTTAGGATCTTGAATGCGATGAACCCGGTGATCAGTCCGAGCGCGACGCCGCCAAGCGCCTCGACAACAAACAGCAGGGCGATCGAGCCGGCATCGACATCATCTTCGCCACCCGTGCCTGCCGCGATCCCGGCCAGGATCGTGAAGATGACGATGCCAACGCCGTCGTTGAACAGGCTCTCGCCCGCGATCTTGGCTTCAAGCGTCGGCGGCACGCGGGTTCGTTTGAGAATGCCCAGCACCGCGACCGGGTCGGTCGGTGCGATCAAGGCGCCAAACACCAGGCAATAGATCAGCGGCAGATCAAGCCCCAGTAGACCGACAGCCAGCCAGGTCGCCCCGCCGATCAGGAAGGTCGAGATGACCGTGCCGACAGTCGCCATCAAGACGATTACCCATTTGCGGCTCAGGATCGCACTCAGATCGACATGGAGCGCCCCGGCAAACAGCAGGAACGACAGCAGACCTTCCATCAGCGTGTCGGAGAAATCGATCGACGCCATCACGCCGCGAACTTCGCCGCCCAGATCCCAGCCGGGAACAAGCGCATCGATTGCCAGCACCACCAGCGAAGCCGCCAGCGCGATCACGACCAGACCGACGGTATGGGGAAGCTTGATCGTCTTGTGGTTCAGATAACCAAAGACCGCCGCCAGCACGACAATGACGGCCGCGATGTCAAAAAATGCACGCATCTACTTCCCCAAAACAATCCGGGCCGCATCCTTTCGAACGCGGCCCGGGGAGCTTAACCGTAAGACGGTGTCAGATCATCACTCGAAGATGATCTCGACACGGCGGTTGTTGGGCTCACGGACATTGTCGGCAGTCTCGACCGCGAGGTCGTTTTCGCCGAACCAGCCGACAAGCATGTTTTCCGGGTTGACGCCATGACCGACCAGATAGCCGGCCACGGTTTCAGCACGTTTCTTGGAAAGCTGCATGTTGTAGGCCGTCGCTCCGGATGTATCGGTGAAACCACCGACAGCGATCGTTGCCGGGCTCTGGACGCTTGCCTCTGCAGCGACATCGTTCAGGAAACTTTGAGCCAGCGGTGAAAGGTCCGATTGGTCCCAACCAAAGTAGACGACAAACTCCGAAACCGGGACTTCCACGATCACTTCGACAACTTCAACCGCCAGGAGTTCCTCCATCGCAGCGAAATAGTCCAGCTGGCACCGACCCAATTCAACCGGCTGATGCTCTGCAACAAAGCCCCGTCGTTCCGAACTCTCTTCGGCTTCTTCGACCCAGCAATCGTACATAACCTGGGCCAGGGCAGCGAGATCGGGTTTTTCGCTACGGCCGAAATCATCCAGCACGCCAATCAGGCGCTGACGTTCGCTGTTGAGTGCAGCCATCATGTCGGGATCCGAGATCGACCAGTCGTTGGGATCTTCCGGCAGCACGACCTGACCGCTCCCGGCCATTTCCGCCTTGTCGCGGAAGAAGCCAGCATCAACCCAGTCGTAAAACCCTGCTTCCTTGTACGCCAGCTCGACATACCCGGCATGCAATCCTCTGGTGAAAGCGCTGCCACTGGTTTGCATGTTTGCCACCGCGTCGATGGAGCTCACCGTCGTACATGCAGACAGCACAACGGCTGCCGCGGCGACAATCAATGTTCTGGCCGAAAAACTCATCTCGATCCCCCCAATGAGTATTCACTTGAATCGGGGCGCAGGCCGCTGCGCTCCATTTATCACGCCCACCTCATCTATAGCTTAGTTCCGAGCCTCGAAACACACATCCAGAAACAATCCG
>JABIUG010000027.1 GCA_018700655.1 Rhodospirillaceae bacterium
CGGTCGCAAACCCGTGGGATCCCTCGATCAGCACTGCACCGCTTTCGTGATGGACCGAATCGCGGCTGGTGTCGCAAAGCCGCTCGATCCAACCCGTCCAGTCACCGGAATCAGGCCCGGGCACGGCCGCGTCGCGAAATTTCGGCAGATGGCGTCGGACACGGGGACTTTGAGGATCATCGAGGTCAAAGGCGCTGAGCATGTGGAGGCCTTCCGTGATGGGCTGGGCGGTCGGCCTGCCATCGGCTTGGTCGTCACCCCATCGGACCCACCAGGCGCTGCTGCTGTCTGCGATCAGCATGTTGAACGGCTTGAAATCGCTGCCCTGAAGTCTGGTGATGGCGTCGGCAGCTTCCTCTGCCGAACCATGGTCCAGCGCCAGCAGTGGCAGAATCCCGCGGCTTTTCTTGTCATGGGCGGGTCCCAGAGAACCCACGCGGTTCAGAAGTCCCGCGACCACACCCTCATCGTTGAGGCCCAGCCAGGTGCCGCCTGCTTCGTCGTCACGCCCAGCAGTAACACCAGGACGGTCGGGCCAGTGACGCCCTGGAGCGCGCCAGGGCCGGCCGACCAGTTCGTCCCGGTTTGCGCCCAGCAGCAGCGGCCAGGCATGCCCCGGGCGGAAGAGAACGACATGGGTACACACGATTGCTGTCCGGTTGCTGTTCGATTTTGGCGGTGCGGGGCTTGGTCAGGCGGTCCGCCACGCTATATGTTCTGGGGAACCGCTGCCAACCGGCCGCGCACCATCTTTTCACCCTCCCACAGGAGACGAACAACGCCATGGCGCTCTTTGACGATCGTAAAAAAGGCCAGGAAAACAAATACGCCCACGACCAGGAAGTCGACTTCAAGGCCAGTGTACGGCGCAACAAGCTGCTGGGCCTCTGGATCGCTGAACAGATGGGCAAATCCGGTGATGATGCCGAGGCCTATGCCAAGGAAGTCATCGAATCCGATTTCGAGAAGCCGGGCGATGACGATGTCGTCGAGAAGGTCATGGCCGACATCAAGGCTGCCGGTCTCGATATCGATGAACACAAGATCCGCGCGCGCATGAGCGCACTGGAAGAGGAAGCCCGCGCACAGCTCAAGGCTGAATAGGGCGCGCAAGCGCCTTCGGACGCTTGCTTTTTGTTTGTTTAGCCTCAGGTGCCGGCACTCGCTCCGCTCGTTTGGCTAACGCGCAGTTGGCGCGGGCTCGCGGTAGCTCGGTTCTGTTTGTTGTTCCCTCAGACGCCGGGCGCGTGCTCCACACGCTTGGCTTACGCCGCTAATGCGGCGGGAACGCCGTCGCGTTCCGTCGGCCCCATGGGGCCTCCCGTTCTAATTCCCACCTCAGGGGTCGTTTGCTGACCATTCGGCCACACCCGCCCGTCATCGCCCGGCTTGACCGGCGACCCGTCTCCCGCCGGTGGAGACCTTCAGGGTTCGGGATAGATGGCCCCATCAAGTGGGGGCATGACGGCTGCAGATGCGATTAGGGCGGAAGAAACAGCGATCTTCAGTGATAGCGTTCGGCGGCGAGAGTAAAGCGGCCGCCGACCGGTGCGACGGCACCGGTGCGCCGAAGGCGCGGAAGCCAAGTGAGCGGAGCAAACGCCCGGCGCTTGAGGGCACAACAAACAAAATACGAAGCGAGCGCCGGCGCCTGAGGTTAAGCAGACAAAAAAACTAGCTTCCGGCCAGTACCCGTTCGATCACGGTTTCGGCGTGTTTGGTGTAGAAGCTGTAATCAAAGATCGCTTCGATCTCGGCATCGTTCAATTTGGCTGAGACTTCAGCATCGGCTTTGAGGCGATCCATGAAGCTGCCGCCTTCGCGCCAGGTCGCCATCGCGTTTTTCTGGACGAGGCGATAACCGTCCTCGCGGCTGATCCCGGCCTGGGTCAGGGCGAGCAGCACGCGCTGCGAGAAGACGAGACCGCCAAGGCGGTCGAGATTGACTTGCATCGCATCGGGATAAATCACCAGTCCTTCGACTACACGGGTCATGCGCACGAGTGCGAAATCCAGTCCTGTGGTTGCGTCGGGTCCGATGTTGCGTTCGACCGAAGAGTGGGAAATATCCCTCTCATGCCAAAGTGCAACGTTTTCGAGTGCGGGAACGACCGCAGAGCGCACGAGGCGAGCGAGGCCGGTCAGATTTTCGGTCAGGATCGGATTGCGTTTGTGCGGCATCGCCGAGCTGCCCTTCTGGCCCGCCGTGAACTCCTCTTCGGCTTCGCGCAGTTCGGTGCGCTGCAGATGACGGATTTCGACCGCCAGGCGCTCGATCGACGATGCGACCAAAGCCAATGCGGCAAAAAAGGCGGCGTGGCGATCGCGCGGGATGACCTGGGTCGAGACCGGCTCGACCGCCAGACCCAGCTTTTCGGCGACATAAGCCTCCACGTGCGGGTCGACCGTGGCAAAGGTGCCGACGGGGCCGGAAATCGCACAGGTCGCGATCTCTTCGCGGGCGACAACGAGGCGTTTGCGCGCACGCTGGAACTCGGCGTGATAACCCGCCAGCTTCTGCCCGAAGGTCATCGGTTCGGCATGAATGCCGTGGCTGCGCCCGACGCACAGGGTCAGGGCATGTTCGCGTGTGCGGCGCTCCAAAGCGGTCAGCAGGGCGTCGGTGTCTTCGATCAGGATGTCGGCTGCTTCGGTGAGCTGGACGGCAAAGCAGGTGTCGAGCACGTCCGAGGAGGTCATGCCCTGATGCATGAAACGGGCTTCTTCGCCGACATATTCCGTCACGTTGGTCAGAAAGGCGATGACGTCGTGCTTGGTCTCGCGCTCGATCTCGTCGATCCGCTCGGCATTAAAGGCGCCGCGTTCGCGCAGTGCGGCAGAGACGCCGGCGGGGATAGTGCCGAGCTCTTCCATGGCCTCGGCAGCCAGGGTCTCGATCTCAAGCATGATGCGGAATTTGTTGTCGGGCTCCCAGATGGTAGACATCCGGGGGCGTGTGTAACGCGGGATCATCGGTGTGGATTCTCGTCAAATGATACGGGCGGGAACACTAGCATGATGCAAAAGGTCGCGCATGGTTTCATGGCTGATTTTGGCCCTGGTGCGTTAGCGTGAAGGCTCACGATGTTGACGGTTGTAATAGTCTCGCGATGTTGACGGTTGTAATAGTCTCGCGATGTTGACGGTTGTAATAGTTATGCCTGCATCTTCGGTGATGGTGGTGTCAGACTAAAACAAACGGGTCTAGGAAGATCGGCCATCTGGCGCCCGTCATGCCGCAGAAAGCTCGCGCCACTCGGCAAGGGCAGTTGAGCGATTAAGCTTGAAGTTCTTGCGGCTGTAGAGATGCCGTTCCTGGTTGAAGTGGTTGTGGATTGAGGCGTGAACG
>JABIUG010000234.1 GCA_018700655.1 Rhodospirillaceae bacterium
AGGAATTTCGCCTTCAACGCGAATGCGCTTCTGCACGATATCGGGGTCCGGTATCGGAACGGCCGAGAGCAACGCCTCGGTATAGGGATGATAAGGCGGCTGGAAAATCTTGTCGGCTTCGCCGGCTTCCATGATCTGGCCCAGATACATCACGACGATTTCGTCGGAGATGAAGCGCACGACCGAGAGATCGTGGCTGATGAAGAGCAGGGTCGTGTTGTACTGCTTCTGGACGTCGTTCAGGAGGTTGATCACCGCAGCCTGAACCGAAACATCGAGAGCCGAGACCGGCTCGTCGGCAATCACCATCGAGGGGTTGCCGGCAAAGGCGCGGGCGACCGCGATGCGTTGCTTCTGGCCGCCCGAGAGCTGGCGCGGCTTGCGTGTGATAAAGGCCCTGGGAAGGCGCACGACATCGAGCATGTCGCCGACCAGTTCGCGGACCTTCTTGGGATCCTTCTCGATCCCGAACTTCTTGATCACACGACCGATGCAGTGACCGACCGAATGGCTCGGGTTCAAGGTGCCATCCGGGTTCTGGAAGACCATCTGCAAAGCACGGATCAGCTTCTTGTCGCGCTTCTGCACCGGAATCGCACCGATGTTCGTGCCTTCGAACATGATCTCGCCTTCGGTCGCGGTCTCCAGGCCGGTCAGGACCTTGGCAAAGGTCGACTTGCCGCAGCCGGACTCGCCCACGATTGCGATCGTGCGCCCGCGCTGGGCTTCGAAGTTCAGGTTTTCGTTGGCTTTGACGAAATGTTTGCTCTGGCCCGACATGATGGCCGATAGCGACATGTCGGAGATCTCGTAGAACTTGCTCATGCCGTTGATATCGAGCACGACCTCGCCCTCGCTCACCGTCACTTCACTGCCCACGTTGGCCGGAACATGTTCGATCTCGTCGACCCGCAGGCAGCGCGCCCGATGGGTTTCGCCGTGGTCGATATGTTCGATCGGAATGTCGCCCTGATCGCAAACACCGGGCTTGAAGTACTTGCAGCGCGGCCCGAAGGCACAGCCCGGCGGGCGCTCATGGGGCAGCGACACCTGACCGGGAATAGGCTCGAGCATGCGCGTATGTTTGTCCGCGCCAAGGGTAGGAATGCAATCGAACAGACCGAAGGTGTAGGGATGTTTGGTTTTTTTGAAGAGCTCCTCGATCGTGCCCTCTTCGACCATCGAACCCGAATACATCACGCCTGCACGGTCACAGACCTTCACGATCAGGCCGAGGTTATGGCTGATGTAGAGCAGGGTCGTGTTGAACTTCTCACGCAGTTGCGCGATCAGATCGATCACTGTCGCCTCGACCGTCACGTCCAGGGCTGTGGTCGGCTCGTCGAGCAGCAACAGCGATGGATTTGAAAGCATCGCCATTGCGATCACGACACGCTGCTGCTGACCGCCAGAGATCTGGTGGGGATAACGCGCCATGACCCTGTCTGGATCGGGCATGTTGACGTCGCTCAACATCTGGATGCTGCGTTCCGTCGCTTCGGCGTTCGTGATGTTCTCGTGATAGATCAGCACTTCCTTGAGCTGCGTGCCAATCGTCAGGCTGGGGTTGAGCGCACTCATCGGCTCCTGATAGACCATGGCGATCTTGGAACCGCGGGTCTGGCGCAGTTCCTCCTCCGACATGGTCTGCATGTCGCGGCCTTCAAAGGAAATGGTGCCGTTGACGATGCCGCCGTTCTTGCCGAGATAGTTCATGATCGCCATGGCGACCGTGGACTTCCCGCAGCCTGATTCACCGACCAGGCCATAGCTTTCGCCACGTTTGAGCCGCAGCGAGAAGTTGGGAACAGCGGGTATTTCGCCGACACGGGTGAAATACGAGATCCCGATGTTGTCGAGTTCGAGGACGATGTCGTCGTTTGCTGAATCGGTCATGACATCAATCCCTTGTCGAGATTTCGCGCAGGCCGTCGGCCAGCAGATTAAAGCCGATTACCAGACTCGAGATTGCGATCGAGGCGATGATCGCCATTTCGGGACTTCCGCCCAGAACCATGGCAGCACCATCCTTGACCATGCCGCCCCAATCGGGATCGGGAGGCGGCAGGCCAAGACCGAGAAACCCCAGGATGCCGATCGTGATAATGGTGTAACCCATGCGCAGGCAGGCATCGACGATCAACGGGCCACGCGCGTTGGGCAGCAGTTCAATCGCCATGATGTAGAGGCCCCACTCGCCCCTGATCTGGGCGGCAGAGACATACTCAAGGTTTCGTAGGTCGAGCGTCAGCCCGCGCACGATTCGGCCGATTCCGGGCGATGCCGCCAGGGTCACTGCAATGATGATGTTCAGCGCCGAGGCACCGAACACCGAAATGATGATGATGAACAAGATGATCAGCGGGAAAGACAGGATGATATCGCTGACGCGGCTGATCAGGTTGTCGACCCAGCCGCCATAATAGCCCGCCAGCATGCCCATCACGATACCCAGGAAATAGGCGCACACCATGGCGGTCGGGGCGATGATCAACGTGGCGCGCGCGCCATAGGCAAGACGCGACCAGGTGTCGCGCCCGAGGAGATCCGTGCCCAGCCAGTGGTCGCCGCCGGAGAACGGCAATTTCAAGGTCGCCGCGTAATCGTTGGCGTTGGGCTCGTAAACGGTCACCACGTCGGCAAAAATCGCGATGAACACCCAGAATGTGATGACCGTGACACCAATCATCGCTGCCGGCGATTCTCGCAGCAAGCCCATACTGTACAGGAACTTCGCCAGACCTACCCGGTCCGGTTGTTCGGCGCTTTTCGGCGCATTGGCGTCGACCTGCGGCGCCTGATCGTTTGTCTGATCGGTCATGGCGTTGTCCTCAGGTGAAGCGGATGCGCGGATTGATGTACATGTAACCGATATCGCCAAGAAGCTGAGTCGCGACCGCAATGAAGACGGCGATCAAGGTCGCGGCCTCCACCATCGTGACATCGCCGAACGACGCGGATTCAAGCAACATGCGTCCGAAACCGGGATAGCCGAAGACCGTTTCGGTCACGACCACGCCGGTGATCAGGAAGGGAATCTGCAGCAGGATCACGGTAAACGGCGCAATCAGCGCATTGCGCAACGCATGTTTCATGATGACTGTCCTGTAGGGCAGACCTTTCAGAATGGCCGTGCGGATATAGGGCCGCGTCATCACTTCGACCATCGACCCGCGCACCATGCGTGCGACATAGCCGAAGTCATAGAGCACCAGCACCGCGACCGGCAGAACCATCTGGGATGCCCAGGACCATTGATCGAAGAATTGCATGTTTGCCGTACCCGGCAGCCAACCCAGCCAAAGGACAAAGATCGCGATCAGGAAGACGGCCGAAGCAAATTCGGGCACTGAAGTCAGAGTGATGCCGGTATAGGACAGCGCCCTGTCGAGCAGACTGCCCTCGCGCATCCCCGAGAGAACGCCGAATATCAGAGAAAGCGGCACAATGATCCCAAAGGCGATGCCGGCCAGGGTCAGCGTGTTGCCAAGCTTGCGCCACATCACATCGTTCACGGGAAGCTTGTATTTGGCCGAATAACCGAAGTTGCCGAAATACTGGTCTCCGCGCGGATCTTCGAAACCGAGTTTCAGTTCCGGATCCTGCAACGGGTCCTGCATGACGCCGGCCAATACCCCGA
>JABIUG010000235.1 GCA_018700655.1 Rhodospirillaceae bacterium
CGCGGCGCCGATTTCGGGATCGCCGATCCGGTGGAGATGGCGACCCTCATGCAGTTCGGTATCGACCAGGCCGGCATCGCGCAGGACAACGATATGGGAACGCAGAACTGCCGGCTTGAGGCCAGTCGCCTTGGCGATCTCAGCTGTCGTCCACATCGCACCGTCACTCAGCGCGGCCAGGATCGCCAACCGGATGGGGTGACTGAGCAGCGCGCGTACCGCATCGGTGTCGAGCCCGATCATCATCGCCGTCTCCTCACGTTTCGACTTCGTGCGGCAGGCTGACACGCGCGATCAGACCGCCGCCGTCACGGTCGAGCAGTTCCACATCGCCGCCATGGGCGCGCAGGATGCTGCGTGTCACAGAAAGGCCCAGACCCGTGCCGCCGGTCGCCCGGTTGCGCGAGGGTTCGCCGCGCATGAACGGGCGGAACATTGCTTCGCGCTGGTCGGCGGGAATGCCGGGCCCGCGGTCGGCCACATCGATCGTCACGCCGCTAGCGCTTTTGGCGAGGTTTACCTCGGCCGAATCGCCATAGCGGATTGCGTTCTGGATCAGATTGCCGAGCGCGCGACGCAGCGCGACCGGTCGACAGGCCAGCGTAAGGCGGTCGGGACCTTCATAGGATGCGGTCTCGCCGGCATCGGCGAGGTCATCGATCAGACTGGCGACCAGGGCAGCGACATCGACCTTCTGGCGTTCTTCGTGTGAAGCCTCACCGCGGGCGGCATCGAGTGTTTCCTTCAGCATGATCTCCATGTCAGCGAGATCATCGAATGCTTTGTTGCGCTGGGTCTCGTCGTCGATCTCCTCGGTCCGCAGGCGCAGACGCGTGATGATGGTCCTGAGGTCATGGGACAGAGCCGCCAGCATCAAAGATCGATCGTCGATCAGGCGGCGCAGGTGATCCTGCATCGCGTTGAACGCGGTTACTGCTTCGCGCACCTCGCGTGTGCCGCCTTCTTTCAGGGGTGGAGCATCGAGATCGACGCTGAGCCGCTCGGCAGCGCCTGCCAGAGTCCGGAGAGGTCGGGTCAGGCGCTTGACAACCACCAGCGAGAGAATCACCACCACGACCACGGCAAGCCCCATCATCATCAGGGCAAACGAACCTGGTCTGGCTGTTGCAGGCCGCGCGGGAGCGACCGCGACAATCCAGCCGCCGTCGTCAAGCGGCAGGCCGACCATCAGGGCATAGAAACCGGGCTGCCAGTCGTCGCGCCCGATCTCGCCCGGGGACCTGTTCGCATCAAATGCGCCGGGGTGTCCGTTCAGGGCATGGAGAATGAAGTCGTCGAGATGTTCCACCGGCAGGGCTGCGGTGCCGGCTTCGATCACCGGATCGCTGTGGCGCCAGGCTTCGATAGGGGCTTCCGGCCTGGTCTCGGAAATCCAGACACGAAAATTCCGCGTGTGATAGTCCTCCAGAGCGTCGTCGCGCTGCTCGACCTCCAGGTCAGACAAGGCGCTGGACATGCTGCCGGCACGCTCAACGACGGCGCGGGCAAAGGCCTGCTGGGCTGCTTTTTCACGTTCGTGGGTTGCGAACAGCGCTCCGGCCCCGAGCACGATGGCAAGGGCGCCTGCGATCAGGAAACCAAAGAGTGCCGTGATGCCCCAGCCGCGTCTCTCGATCATGTCCTGTTAACCGCCGGGGTAAATTGATAGCCACCGCCCCGCACGGTCTTGATGATCTGGGGATCCTTGGGGTCGACCTCGATCTTGCGCCGCAGACGGGAAAGCTGGACGTCGACACTGCGATCAAAGGGCTGGGCCATGCGTCCCTTGGTGAAGGTCAGGAGCTGGTCGCGGTCGAGCACGCGGCGGGGGTGTTGGAGGAAGGCGATTAACAGGTCGTATTCGCCCGCGGTCAGGGTGACCAGGGCGCCATCGGGAGCAAAGAGTTCACGGCGGGCGGTATCGAGCCGCCAGTCGGCAAATTCATAACGCGCGTCGGCGCTCTCTTCGGCCGGTTGACCGGAAGCGCGGCGCATCACGGCACGGATCCGGGCGAGCAGCTCGCGCGGATTGAAGGGTTTGGTGACGTAGTCGTCGGCGCCCAGTTCGAGGCCGACGATCCGGTCGGTGTCCTCGGCAAGGGCGGTCAGCATGATGACCGGGACATTGGAAATCTGGCGGATCTTCTTGCAGATCTCGAAACCGTCCTCACCGGGCAGCATCAGATCGAGCACGACCAGATCGGGATTTCGGTCCCTGACGGTGCGCAAGGCACGCTCGCCATCGGGCGCGGTCACGGTTTCCAGCCCGTGTTTGTCGAGAAAGCGGGCCAGCAGGTCGCGAATCTCAGGATCGTCATCGACGACAAGAATGGTTGGCATGGTGCTCATGCACTCCACATAGCGGCGTTGCCCGGGTGGCGCAGCGTCGACTTTGTAACGCTCTGTAACACAGGGCCCAAATACGGTCCGTTGTTACAAAGCGTTACCCAACGACATCAAGCTTGCAACGCACCCGACATATTGCACCTCCATCTTTGTCTCGTGCCCGGAACGACAAGGCGTCGAAAGACCCACCACACCGGGATGCGACACAGGAGAAGAGGAACATTCTTATGAAGCGACGTAATGGATTGATGCTGGCCGGCGCGATGGCGCTTGGCATGACCAGCATGGCCCTGGCCTCCGGCGGCGATGATGACCGACGCGGCCATGGCTGTGATGGCGAACAGGGCGTGAAGATCGAGATGATGACGCTCTGCATCGAAGATAAGCTCGACCTTACCGAGGCGCAGATGCCTGCATGGGACGCCGCGGTCGGTGCGGTCGAAAGCGCCAGCGAACAACGCCAGACGATGTGCGCCGCCGCCGAAGCCGAGAGTAAGCCCGAGACCGTGGTCGACGCCCTCGATCGTGCCGAAGAGCGCATGCAGGCCGGCCTTGAGACCGTGACCGAACTACGCGGTGCAGTCGGTGATCTTTACGAGGTTCTCGATGACGAACAGTGCACAACGCTGGACGCCATGGTCAAGGACTTCCGCCACATGCGTGGGTAACCCCAAGCCCCGCGCATCGCTCCGCCCGCCCCTGGTCTTGAGCCCTGGTGATCGGGGGCGGGAGGAGCACAGTTTTAAGCCCCGATCAAAGGGGCACGTTCCAGGGTCGATCGAGACCCGACTTGAGAGTTTAGAAATACGTGGTGTCTTCCCCCCAAGCGGCACCGCGTACCGTCCCAACCCGCTTCCGGTCTTTTCTGCCCCTGGTGACCGGGAGCGGGGAGGGGCAACTTCCAGACTGCCCCAGAGCAGATCTCCCTCAACATAGTTTGCCCTAACGCACGATGATCTTGCTCATGCCCTTCTCGCCGGGCATGTGGTCGAGATAGGAGAAGCTGCCGGCTTCGGCCATCTCGCGACCCCAGGCCATGATCGGCGCATAGGTTGCCCGGAACAGGCTGCCGCCGGTGCTGATCCGCCGCACGCCCAGTTCGGCCATGCGTTCCAGCGTTGCACTGCCACCCTGTCCGACCACGACATTGATCGGCCCATCGACTTCGGCGACCAGCCTGGCGACCGTTTCGTCATCTGTCGGGCCGGGTGCATAGAGACAGTCGGCGCCGGCTTCGCGAAAGCGGTTGAGCCGGGCGATCGCATCGGGCAGCGGATCGTCGTGGCCGTAGAGAAAACACTCCGCCCGTGCCGTCAGGGTAAAAGCGATGCCAGAGGCATCGGCAGCCTCGCGTGCCGCAGCAATCCGATCGGCCGCGAGCTCGATGTCGTAGTAGAGATTGTCATAATCACCGGTGAAATCTTCGATGCCGCAGCCTGCCATGCCGTGTGCGATGGCGCCGATGATGCAGCGCGCAACCTCTTCGGGGCTGTGGCCGTAACCGTTTTCGAGATCGCCATTGACCGGCAGATCGACCGCCCGAGCGATTGCGCCATGTTCGGCCATGATCGTCTCGAATGGCGCGGCATCGGGACCGTCATCACGCGCCTTGGCGAAGTTCATGCCAAGGCTGGTCGTGGCAAGCGCCTGAAAGCCGCAGGATTCCAGCAATCTTGCACTTCCAGGATCCCATGCATTGGCCATGACGAAGGGCTGATCGGCCTCGTGCAGGGTGCGAAAGGCGAGGGCTTTTTCGGCGAGGGAATGATCCATGGTGCCGGACCCCGTGGCTCGATGAGGGAACAGTTGGGCAACGTTGGAACAAAACAAAAACAAAAAAAGACAGCAAAACTGACTCGACTCGAAAAGCGCTGGTTTTTCGCTGTGTTGCGCCCTTGCACGTAGCACCTTCACACCCATATCACTCACAACGATGAGGGACATTCCGGGGGTTCGCCCCGAGGCGCCGCGAATACGGGCCTCATTTCGGACCCGCCAATGAAGGAGTCTAGCGACCATGAGCAAAGTAATTGGTATCGATCTCGGCACGACGAATTCGTGTGTAGCGGTCATGGAAGGCGGCAGCGGCCGCGTGGTGGAAAATTCGGAAGGCGGGCGCACGACGCCCTCGATTGTAGCCTTCGCGGAAGACGGCGAACGTCTTGTTGGCCAGGCCGCCAAGCGCCAGGCCGTGACCAATCCCGAAGCAACCCTGTTTGCGATCAAACGTCTGATCGGGCGCAGCTTTGCTGATCCCATGACGCAGAAGGACAAGGATCTGGTGCCTTACCAGATCGTCAAGGCTGACAGCGGCGACGCCTGGGTCGAGGCCCGTGGCGAGAAGTACAGTCCCAGCCAGATCAGCGCATTCATCCTTCAGAAAATGAAGGAAACGGCAGAATCCCATCTGGGCTCAGGCGTGACCCAGGCGGTGATCACCGTACCGGCCTATTTCAACGACAGTCAGCGTCAGGCGACCAAGGATGCCGGCAAGATCGCCGGACTCGAGGTCCTGCGAATCATCAACGAGCCGACCGCTGCTGCCCTGGCCTATGGCCTGGACAAGAAGGAATCGGGCACGATCGTGGTCTATGACCTCGGTGGCGGCACGTTCGATGTGTCGGTGCTGGAGATCGGTGACGGTGTTTTCGAGGTCAAGTCGACCAACGGCGACACCTTCCTGGGTGGCGAGGATTTCGACAAGCGCATCCTCGATTACCTGGCCGAAGAGTTTCAGAAGGAAAACGGCATCGACCTGCGCGCCGACAAGCTCGCGCTGCAGCGTCTTAAGGAAGCCGCGGAAAAGGCCAAGATCGAGCTTTCCAGCGCGGTCCAGACCGAAGTCAATCTGCCGTTCATCACGGCCGATGCTTCGGGCCCCAAACATCTCACGATCAAGCTGACACGCTCCAAGCTCGAAGCTCTGGTTGATGACCTGCTCGAGCGCACCCTGGTGCCGTGCAAGAAAGCGCTCAAGGATGCCGGCCTGACCGCTGGCGAGATCGATGAAATCGTCCTGGTCGGTGGCATGACCCGCATGCCCAAGGCCCAGGAGAAAGTGCAGCAGTTCTTTGGCAAGGAGCCGCATAAGGGCGTGAACCCCGATGAGGTCGTTGCCCTTGGCGCTGCGATCCAGGCCGGTGTGTTGCAGGGCGAGGTCAAGGATGTCCTCCTGCTCGACGTCACGCCGCTCTCCCTTGGGATCGAGACGCTGGGTGGTGTCTTTACCCGCCTGATCGACCGCAACACGACGATCCCGACGCGCAAGGGCCAGGTGTTTTCGACCGCTGAAGACAACCAGACCGCGGTGACGATCCGTGTCTTCCAGGGCGAGCGTGAAATGGCTGCCGACAACAAGGTGCTGGGCCAGTTTGATCTGGTCGGTATTCCAACAGCGCCGCGTGGCCTGCCCCAGATCGAGGTCACCTTTGACATCGACGCCAACGGCATCGTCAATGTTTCGGCCAAGGACAAGGCGACCGCCAAGGAACAGCAGATCCGGATCCAGGCTTCCGGCGGTCTTTCCGACGACGAGATCGACGGGATGGTCAAGGATGCCGAGAGCCATGCCGAGGACGACAAGCTGCGACGTGCCGCGGTCGAGGCCCGCAATCAGGCTGATTCGCTGATCCATTCGACCGAACAGCAAATCGCGGAACATGGCGAACTGGTTGACGATGCAGTCAAGGCCGAGATCGAGGCGGCAGCGGCTGATCTGAAGGCGGAGCTCGCCGACGAAGAAGCCGACAACACCGAGGCGATCGAATCCAAGACCCAGGTTCTGGTGCAAGCCGCCATGAAGATGGGCGAAGCGATCTATGCGGCGCAGCAGCAGGCTGAAGGCGCCGATGGTGGCGAGGCCGGCGGCGACGAGGGCGGATCGGATGACGGTGTCGTTGATGCCGACTTCGAGGAAGTCGACGACGACAAGAAAACCGGAACTGCCTGAACGGCAACGGCTAAGCGCCGGAGGACCGTACCGCGCCCCGTGCGGTCGCCTCCGGCTGCCGTAGCTGGCGGATTGGGGACGCATCATGGCCAAACGTGACTTCTACGAGGTGCTGGGCATTGATCGTGGGGCTGATGGCACCATGATCAAGAAAGCCTATCGCAAGCTCGCCATGGAGCATCACCCCGATCGAAATGCCGACAATCCTGACGCCGAGGCCAAGTTCAAGGAAGCGAACGAAGCCTATGAAATCCTGAAAGACGAGCAGAAACGCGCGGCCTATGACCAGTTCGGCCACTCTGCCTTCGAGGGCGGTATGGGCGGCGGTGGCAACCCGGGTGATTTCGGATCGAGCTTCGCCGATGTTTTCGACGACCTGTTCGGCGAGTTCATGGGTGGCGGCGGTCGCCGACGTGGCGGTCGCAGCAGCGGCCAGCGCGGTGCTGACCTGCGCTACAACATGGAAGTCACCCTGGAAGACGCCTTTGCCGGCAAGCAGGCAAAGATTCGGGTGCCGACGGCGATTTCCTGTGATTCATGTGGCGGTTCGGGTGCCGATGACCCCGAAGCAACTGCGATTTGCACCAGCTGCGCAGGTCACGGCAAGGTACGAGCCCAACAGGGCTTCTTTTCGATCGAGCGGACCTGCCCGACCTGTGGCGGCACCGGCAAGGTCATCCGTGACCCCTGCAAGGTCTGTTCGGGCTCCGGGCGCATCCAGAAGGAAAAGACTCTCAACGTCACGATCCCGGCCGGTGTTGATGACGGCATGCGGATCAGGTTGACGAGTGAGGGCGAGGCCGGTGTGCGCGGTGGACCTGCGGGCGACCTCTACATCGTGCTTGGCGTCAAACCCCATCCGATATTCCAGCGCGACGGCGGCACGATTTATTGCCCGGTGCCGATCACGGTGACCACGGCGGCGCTCGGCGGAGCCATCGAAGTGCCCACGATCGAGGGCAAACGCGCCAAGGTTTCGATCCCGGCAGGAACCCAGGCCGGTCGCCAGTTCCGCTTGCGCGGCAAGGGCATGACCGGTGTGCGCGGCTCGGCCCGCGGCGACATGATCATCGAGACGATGGTCGAAACCCCGATCGATCTCACCGCGCGCCAGAAGGAACTGCTCAAGGAATTCGAGGAAGCCGGCGGAACCGGCAGCCACAGCCCGGAATCGGACGGCTTCTTCACCAAGGTCAAGGATCTCTGGCAGGACCTGACCGACTAGAGCGGATCAAGATGGCGTGGAGCCACAAGGTGGCTGCACGCCATCGTGTGAATCCGCTCTCCATTAAGAAGCAAGAGCATCTTCACAAGCTTGATATGCTCTTGAGCACGCCCCGCCCGGTTCGCATCGTCTTGCGCTGCGATCCGATCTAGGCTCCCGCTGCGGATGCGTGCTATCTGGCATCAGGCATTTTGGGGAAACAACATGACAGTCAGGATCGGGATCTGCGGTTGCGGCGGACGTATGGGCCGCATGCTGGCCCAGGTTGGCCATGCCCGCGAGGGAGTGGTGATCGCCGCTGGAATCGAACAGCCTGGCAGCGAGTTACTGGGCCGTGATCTGGGCGAGCTTGCGGGCCTGGGTCCGCTTGGTGTTTTGATCGGTGATGACCGGGCGGCTTTGTTTGCCGCCAGCGATGTCGTGGTCGATTTCACGGCACCGGCGTCAACTCTGGCAAATGCTGCCGTGGCGGCCGACACCGGTAAGGGTCTGGTCGTGGGGACCACGGGTCTTTCGGGCGATGACAAGGCCGTGCTGGAAAAAGCAGCAGATGTTGCGCCGATCGTCTTTGCCGCAAACATGAGTCTTGGCGTCAACCTCCTGGCGGGTGTCGCACGCAAGGTTGCTGCCGCGCTCGATGATGAATTCGATATCGAGATTGTCGAGATGCACCACCGTCACAAGGTCGATGCGCCCTCGGGCACTGCCCTGGCGCTTGCCGAGGCGGTTGCCGAAGGCCGCGGAGTCGTGCTCGACGAGGTTGTCGATCGAGGTCGTGATGGTGTGACCGGTGCGCGCAAGCGCGGCACCATTGGCATGGCTGCGCTGCGCGGCGGCGATGTTGTCGGCGATCATCAGGTGATCTTTGCTGCCGATGGCGAGCGTATCGAGATCGGCCATCGCGCGAGCGATCGCGGAATCTACGCTCGAGGTGCCATCACTGCAGCCCTTTGGCTTCGCGGCCGACCAGCCGGCCTCTATGGCATGGACGATGTCCTGGGGCTCGCCGACTAGATCGGATCGCGAAAAGTTTGCACCACTCGTGGCGCAACCTTTTTGCGTGAATCCGATCTGCCCTAAAGCCCGACCGGTTCAGGGCGAACCAACAGCCCCCGCCCCTCAGGATTCGATCCAGTTTGTCTGTTTGCTGCGTTGGCGCTGGTTGACCAGCCATGCGCCCAGCACGATCAGGACCATACCGAACAGGGCCTCCCAGGGCAGGCGCTCGTGAAGGAATACGGCGCCCAGCACGACTGCGACAATGGGAACCAGATAGGCGACAAGCGACGCACGGGTCGCGCCTGTGCGTGCCAGCAGATGGTAGAAGATCAGCCCGGGGATCGCGCTACCGACCGTGCCCAGCACAACCAGGGCGCCGATCGACTGCCAGCTGACCGCCAGATCCCATGGCTGATCGGCCAGTGCCGACATCGGGATCAGGAATACAACAGCCGACGCCTGGGAACCGACCGCCAGGGCCATGGGTGTCAGTTGCCCGGCGCTGCGCGCCAGGACGTTGGCGCCGGCAATGCAGAATGCTGCGGCCAGGACGGCCAGTTCGGCCAGAAGATGGGCTTCTACATTGCCCAGGGCGCCTCGGCCGATCACGGCGATCACCCCGGAAAATCCCAGGATTGCGCCAATAAAACTGGCTGATGACATGCGTTCGTCATGGAACAGCAGGTGTGCGAACAACATGGTCAGCACCGGCACCATGCCCAGAATGATCCCGGCCAGCCCTGAATCGATATGCAACTGGCCCCACGACAACAGGATCATCGGGACGACCTGTGTTGCCACGCCCAGCAGTGCGAGCTTGAACCAGATCGCACCGATCGCGGGTAAGCGCTGACGCGCCAGCATCATGACGATGCCCAGGGTCAGGAAAGAAACGATCGAGCGGGCGCAGGCCAGGGTGACCGGTGGTACTTCCGTGACGATGATATCGATGAACAGGAACGAGCTGCCGAACGAAGCCGCGCAGATCACCACCAGCGCGATCTCGCGCGGGCCCATATGGCGTATGGGAGTTGCAGACGCCATCACGCCTGCCGGGTCATCGCAAAACGATTGAGGGCAAGGCCCGAGAGGATCAGAACAAGCGCGATAACCATGCTCCAGGTGAGGTCTTCGTCGAGAAACAACAACCCAAATCCCAAACCGATCAAGGGAATTAAAAAGTTCACCATGGATGTAAAAACCGCGCCGGTCATCGCAGTGAGGCGAAAGAAAACCATATAACCCATGGCTGTGCAAACGATTCCTAATACAATCATCTGCAACATCACACCGGCATCAAAGGATAGCTCCCAGGGGGCATCGACGAGCAGGGAAACCGGCAGGATCATCGCGAATCCAGCGATCACAGTGCCGGTGGCAAGGACGTTGGGATCGAGTGCACGGGCGCGGCGTGCCAGCACGGTGTTGACGGCATAACTGAGCGCCGCGCCGACCACCGCGAGCTCGGCCAGAACATGTCCGCCCAGTTCCGATAGTGCGTCGGCGCCGACCAGCACCACGATCCCGGCGACGCCCAGCGCCACGCCTGCCAGGCGCATTGGTGTCAGCCTTTCATCGCGAACGCCGACATGGGCTATCAGGGCTGTGGCCAGCGGCATGAAGCCGATCAGGATCGAGGCCAGGCTGCTGGAAATCTCCTCCTCGCCGAAGGCGATTAGCGTAAAGGGAATGACATTGCCCGAAAGTGCCAGCAGCAGAAACGTGGCGAGGGTTTCGCGGTCACGGGGCAGGTGTTTGCCGCTCCAGCGCATCACAGCGAGCAAAAAGAGGCCGGCAAAGCCCAGGCGAAACGCGACCATCGTGAAAGGAGGGACGGTATCGACCGTGATGCGAATCAGTGTGAACGAGGATGCCCAGATGACAGAAAGCAGCAGCAACAGGGCAATGGCGCGAACGGAATGGTTGTCAGATGACATCAGGAGCACTGCGCCATCGTATCAGGGCGCCGTTGAGAGCATCGGCAAGGTCGCTGCGTTCTTCGTCGCTCAGGAATGCACCGATGTGGAGACGTTTGCCGTGGGAAGCCACGACCAACCGGTTGTGGTCGTGACCGAAGGGGACGACGGCGACCCGAACCCAGCCGGGCTCGAAGGTCCAGGTCGCAGTGCGACCAGACGGCTGGACACGTGCGATGTGCAGGATCCGGTCATCCAGACACAGGGTTTCGAAGACCCGCCCGGAACGGTAGTTGAGCTCGAACGCGCCCCAGACCAGCACGACTTCCAGCCCGCAGAAGCCGGCGACCGGCCAGGCACCCAGACCCCAAAATGCAAGGCCGATCAACCCGAGTGCGCCGGCCAGTCCGCCGATCAGCAGGGCATAACCCCAGCGCGGCAGCGACCGGTGCGGCATCAGGATAGCGTCGAAATGGACGCTATCAGGCTCGGAATCATTGTCAGTTCTCATGGCTGCCGTGATAGCGCGCCCGGCATCATTCGTCATCCTGCACCAGCGCTTGAAAAGAAAGCGACTGGGTAGGACGACCCTGCGGTTCCGGGTCGTTGGAATCCACTCTAACGTGACCACCATGGTGGCAGGCATTTCCAGCCCGGGTCTGTTGGTTTGATCACAGCGGATGAACTAGAGAATGAAAAAAAAACATATCGACCGCCTCTTCGAATCGCTCGCCGCAGTGATTCCCGAGCCCGAGACAGAGCTCGAATACAGCAATGTCTTTACCCTGCTGGTCTCGGTCGTGTTGTCGGCACAGGCGACTGACAAAGGTGTCAATGCGGCGACCCCGGGGCTTTTTGCCCTGGCTGACACACCCGAAAAGATGGTCGCGCTGGGTGAGGAGCGGGTGCGCGACAAGATCAAGACGATCGGTCTGTTCAACGCCAAGGCCAGGAACGTGATCAAGCTCTCCCGGATGCTGATCGACGAACACGCTAGTGAAGTTCCGGCCAGCCGCGAAGCGCTGCAGACCCTGCCTGGCGTGGGGCGCAAGACTGCCAGTGTGGTGATGAACGAAGCCTTTGGCGAGCCGACCATCGCGGTCGACACCCACGTCTTCCGGGTCTCGAACCGGACCCGACTGGCGCCGGCCAAGACAGCCGACAAGGTTGAGCAAAAGCTGGAAAAGATCGTGCCGGCACGCTGGAAAAAGGGCGCCCATCACTGGCTCATCCTGCATGGCCGCTACACTTGCCTGGCACGCAAGCCGAAATGCTGGGAATGCGTGATTGCCGACATCTGCCCGTTCAAACCCAAGACCTCCGATCCCGAAGCTGAAGCAGCCGCCAAGGCCGAGAAAAAGGCCGCCGGCAAACGCAGCCTCTCGCCGCCCCGCCCGAAAGCCGGGAAGGCCGCCAAGCGGGTAACGAAACCGCGCGCGTAAAGGCCTGTGACGCTCCTGACATGATGCTGTCAGGATGTGTGGGTTAAGGTGCTCCATTCCTCTCGATGTCTGGAGCGCCGTCATGGCCGACCTTGCTGCCTATCAAGCGAAATCCGGGAGATTCGTTCCGGTCTGGACGCTGGAAATTCAGACGCTGGCATCCGACACCGACCGCTTGCTCGACGACCCACAGCCATATCGATGGTTTCGAGCCCGGGACGACCGAGAGCTATCCGATGGTTGAACTGAAACTCTCGATCGAGCCTGACGATACCGTGCTGGCGCGCGTCATGGACGCGATCATGGAGGTCCATCACTACGAGGAGCCGGTGATCCTGCTGCTTGAGGCCTGGGCAAGCCGGGCGAACTACGACCCCAACCGCGACAATCCCCACCGCTGGTGGAACAACAGCCGCGGACTGCCTGATCGGCTGCCCTGAACCAAATGCAGGCATTCGCCGCGGCGTTCTGATCTAGACCGCATGGCGAGCCATCCAGCGCGATCGACCCTCACCCCGGCCCTTTCCCCCGAGGGGAGAGGGCTGGGGTGAGGGGGCGTTGCCCTTCTCCAATCTCGAGGCTGCGCGGATGCGGCCTCCCATCTTCATCTTGCCGGCCGGTGATCTCGGAGAGACTGGCGTGCTCATCGGGCCGGAAGAAGGTCACCTGACCGCCAATGTTGCATTGACGAAATCACCGCTGATCGGCGATCCAGTCCATGACTTCTTTGACTGATGAAGCAGCAGGCCCCTGCGGCATGGCTGGACGGCGCAACATCACGACCGGGATCGCGCGTTCCCGGGCAGCGGTGATCTTGGCTTGCGTGGCATTGCCACCGGCAGCTTTGGTGACGAGCAGGTCGACCGCGTGTTCTTCCATCAGGGCGTGTTCGTCTGCGACGGAGAAAGGGCCGCGCGCCTGAAGCAGCGTCGCATGGGGCGGGAGTGGATTTTCGGGTTCCTCGATCATGCGTGCGACAAGCCGTAATCCCGTCAGCGCCAAAAACGGTTCCAGGTCACGCCGGCCAAGCGTGATGAGCACGCAGGCAGGGTTAAGATTTTTCGAAACCTCAGCTGCGGACCTGGCGTCATCGACTTCGATCCAATGATCCCCGGTCTCGCGTTGCCACATGGGACGGACCAGTTTGATGCGCGGTATTCCTATTTTCGTGGCAGCGCTCTCGCCATGGGCTGCCATGGATGACGCAAAGGGATGGGTTGCATCGATCAACCCGTCGACCGACTCGGCGAGTAGATAGTCGGCCAGGCCGTCAGCGCCGCCAAAGCCGCCGGTACGCAACGTGCCGGGACCGGTCACGGGGTTGCGTGTCACCCCGGCGAGCGAGGTGATCACTTCAAGCTCGGGACAATCGGCATGGAGCGCCTCGGCCAGCGCGACGGCTTCGGAAGTGCCGCCCAGAATCAGGATGCGGGTCAAGCGCCGGCCCTGCCGACGATCGCCCCGGCCCGGTCGATTACCACAACATCAAGCGCGATGTCGCCGGCCAGGGTGGCCAGCGCCGATTCCCGGGCACGGCCCGCGACCGCGTCGGCCAGCGCCAGATCATGGTCGCGGGCCAGGGCCAGAACTGCGCCGGCGCTTGTTGCTTCAGCCATGTTGCGGGCGAGCACCGCACCGGCGCCGATCTCGCGTGCCAGCGTGGCCAGGGCGGTGTGGTCGACCTGGCTGCGGGAGGAATGGAGATCCATCGCGCCCTGACCCAGTTTGACCAGCTTGCCGAAGCCGCCAGCGATTGTGAGCCGGGGAACGGGGTGGCGGCGCAGGTATTTCAGCATGCCTCCGGCAAAATCTCCCATGTCGAGCAGGGCGCCTTCGGGGAGATCGTAGAGTTTGCGCACGGTCTCTTCGGATGTGCGCCCGGTTGCGCCGGCGACATGGTCAATCCCGGTGGCGCGGGCGACGTCGATGCCGCGATGGATCGAATGGATCCAGGAAGAACAGGAATAGGGGATGACGACCCCGGTGGTCCCCAGAATGGAAAGGCCGCCCGTGATCCCAAGGCGCGGGTTCCAGGTCTTTTCGGCGATGGCAGCGCCCCCGGTGATACCGACTTCGATCACGGCATCGCCCGGGACACCATGTTTGCCGGCGATGCCCGCGACAGCCGCGACCATCATCGCGCGCGGTTTGGGGTTGATGGCCGGCTCTCCCGGCGGAATCGGAAGGCCCGGCTTGGTCACCATGCCGACACCTTCACCGGCACGAAAGACAATGCCGCTTGCCTCTGGACCGCGCGTGACCGTGACCACGATCTCGGCACCATGGGTGACGTCGGGATCGTCGCCGGCATCCTTGATCACCGAAACGGTCGCGCGCTCGCCGGACAATTCCTTGCGTCGCAGCGCAAAGACCGGCTCCTGGCCGCCCGGAAGCGTGATCGTCACGGGATCGGGAAAAACACCGGTCGCGAGCGCTTCGAAAGCCGCCGTGGTTGCCGCCGTCGCGCAGGCGCCGGTGGTCCAGCCTCTACGCAGGGGGCCTTCGGGTTTCGTGGCCATGGTCGTGTGTCTGCCGCTGCTTTGGCCTGCATGATCGCCGGGGGCGCAGGATATAGGATTCCCCGACGTCAGGGTTTATAGAGCAGATCCCTTGCAGATTGAATCCGACGCCGGTTCGGAGCCTGTTTGCGAGGCGCCTTGAAACCCCTAAAAAAGTGCGGGCTCGTGGTCAGATCAATTCAATCTGAACATGATCTGCTCTAGGCTCGATCCATGGTTCCGTCACAACATCCACCCCGATTTCCCGACATGCCCGCCTTCGAAGCAGGTTGGGTCTGGCTCGTGGGCGCGGGCCCTGGAGATCCCGGCCTGCTGACCCTGCTGGCGCACCATGCGTTGGGCCAGGCCGATGTCGTGGTTTATGACGCACTGGTCGATGACGATATTCTGAATCTCGCCAATCCGGACGCCGAGCTGATCTATGCCGGCAAACGTGGCGGCAAACCCTCGCCCAAGCAGCCTGATATCTCGGATCGTCTGGTCTCGCTGGCGCTCGCCGGCAATCGGGTTTTGCGACTTAAAGGTGGCGATCCCTTTGTCTTTGGCCGTGGCGGTGAAGAAGCCCTGACGCTGGTGGCAGCCGGCGTTCCCTTCCGGGTTGTGCCGGGCATCACCGCAGGTGTCGGTGGCCTGGCTTATGCCGGAATCCCCGCGACCCATCGCGAGACCAACCATTCCGTCGCGTTCATTACCGGCCACATGGCCGGCGGCGAAGTGCCCGACGGTATCGACTGGGCCGCACTGGCCTCGGGCGGTCAGGCGCTGGTGATCTATATGGCGCTCAAACATCTCGAGGCGATTGCAGGTTTCTTGGTTGAGGGTGGCCTTGCGCCCTCGACGCCGGTCGCCGTGGTCAGCCGGGCCGCGACCAAACATCAGTGGGTGCTTGAAACCGTGCTTGGTGATGCCGCGGGGGATGTCGAAGCCTCCGGGATCGAGGCCCCGGCCATTGTTGCGGTCGGCGAGATCGTGCGCATGCGGGCGGGCCTCGACTGGCTGGGCGCGATCGAAGGACGCACGCTCGATCCCGATCCCCTGGGGCAGACCAGCCAGCGCAAGACGGGCTGACGGCCGGTGGCGGTCGGACTGATCCTTGCCGCACCGTCCAGTGGAAGCGGCAAGACCGTTCTGACCCTGGCGCTACTGCGTGCATTCGCCCGGTGCGAGATCGCGGTTTCTTCGTTCAAGGTCGGACCCGATTACATCGATCCTGCTTTCCACACGGCTGCAACAGGCAGGCCGTGCCGCAATCTCGACCTCTGGGCGATGCGGCCCGAAACCCTGGGCGCGACAGCACGCGATGTGGCCTGCGGTGCCGACCTGGTGATCGGCGAAGGGGTCATGGGCCTGTTCGACGGGGCCGCCGACGGCACCAGCTCGACGGCCGATGCGGCGGTGACGCTGGGCCTGCCGGTGGTTCTGGTGGTCAATACAAAAGGCCAGGGCGCATCGGTCGCAGCCCTGGTCAAAGGCTTCCGCGATCACCGCAGTGACGTCACGCTGGCCGGGGTCATCCTCAACAATGTCGGCAGCGAAGCCCATCGCGCGATGCTGACGGACGCGCTGGAAGGGGTCACGCCAGTTCTGGGCTGTGTCCACCGGGATCAGCGCCTGGAACTCCCCGAGCGTCATCTCGGTCTGGTCCAGGCTGCCGAACGGCCTGATCTGGAACGGTTTCTCGACGATGCCGCCGAAGCGGTCGGTGCCTCGGTCGACCTTGATCGCCTGATGGCGGTTGCGCGTCCACCGGTAGTCGGCCCCCCAGAACGTCCGGCACCGCCACTCGACCCCCTGGGGCAGCGCATTGCGATTGCCCAGGACACGGCCTTTGCCTTTGTTTATCCCGCCCTGTTGGACGGCTGGCGACATGCCGGTGCTGAACTGGTGCCGTTTTCACCGCTGGCCGACGAGGCCCCCGATAGCACGGCCGATGCGGTCTATCTGCCCGGCGGTTACCCCGAACTCCATGCCGGAGAACTGGCTTCGAATGATGCTTTCCTCGAAGGCCTCAAGGCTGCGGCAGCCAGGGGCGTGGCGGTCTTCGGGGAGTGCGGGGGTTTCATGGTGCTGGGTGAACGCCTGATTGATGGAGACGGTGAGAGCCATGTGATGGCGGGACTGCTTCCGGCCATCACCTCGTTCAGTGCGCCGCGCCTTCACCTGGGTTACCGGCGCATGACCGTGACCCATGAAAGCCCACTGGGCCCGGTCGGGACGGTGTTTCGCGGCCACGAGTTTCATTATGCCCGGTTGGTGCGCCAGCGCGGCACACCGCTGTTTCAGGCGACTGACGCCACCGGCCGTTATTTCGGTCCGACCGGCGCGGTCGCCGGCCGGGTCGCGGGCTCATTCCTCCATGTGATCGATCGCGAGGGCGTGTGAGCGCCAAACAGGGCCCTTCCGTATTTGTCGTCTGTGTCGTCATCACCGGCCTGATCGCGCTGGCGCCGATGTCGACCGACATCGCGATCCCCGCGCTTCCCGCGATCGGGCGTGCCCTGGAAGCTACCCCGGGCCAGGTCGGAATGATCGTCGGCCTGTTTGCACTGGGTGTCGGCCTCATGCAGCTGGTCTATGGCCCACTGTCGGACCGGTTTGGGCGCAGACCGGTGCTCATGGCTGCCCTGGTTCTCTATATCGCCAGCACCATCGGGATCGTGCTGGCGACTTCGATCGAGATGCTGATTACCTTGCGTGTCTTCCAGGCTGCCGGCGCCTGTGCCGGAACCGTCCTGGGTCGTGCGGTCGTGCGTGACATGTTCGAGCGTGACCAGTCCGGGCGTGTTCTGGGCTACGTCATGACGGCGATGACGCTGGTGCCGGGCTTCGGGCTGATCATCGGGGGAGAACTGCTGGTTGCCTTCGGCTGGCGCTCGGTCTTTCTGCTGATCCTTGGCGTCGGTATCGTGATCAGCTTTGCGGCCTGGCGTCTGCTCCCCGAAACACTGGACGAAACCAAGCGCCAACCAGCACATGTGGCAACCATCCTGCGCCATTTCGGGGCGATGCTGCGCAACCGGGTGTTTCTTGGTTTCACGATTGCCCTGTGCGCCAGTTTCATCGGCCTGTTCGGCTACATCGCTGGTGCCGGTTATACCTATGTTGAGGTTTTCAAAGTGGCCGAGAACCATGTCGGCTGGCTCATTCTGCTGGCCGTTGCCGGATACATCACCGGGGGTTTCACAGGCAGTCGCTGCCAGCGCCGGTTTGGTCTCGAGCGAATCGTACTGACGGGCATGGTCCTGAATGTCGCCGGTGGCATGGCGATGCTGATCTGTCTGGTAGTCGGGTTGCACAACATGTGGGCGGTCGCCCTGCCGGCTGCGATCGTCTTTGCCGGCTGTGGCGCAGCGCTGCCCCAGGCAACCGCTGGTGCCCTGGGCCCCTTCCCCCATGTCGCGGGAACGGCATCGTCGCTGGTGGGTGTCCTGCAGATGATGACCGGCGCCGCCGCGGCGGCCTCGATCGGATATGCCTATGACGGCAGCCACGGGCCGATGGTGATTGCGATGGCGTCGGGTCCGCTGGTCGGCCTTGTGCTTTATGTCTGGTTGATCCGACCATTCAAGCGACGGGGTGCCTGAACACATTCCACTGTGATTAACGGTCCCGTTTCTCCTGCCAGTTGGGATCGGCTGAGCCGCTGCCTCCCAGTTCGGAGAGAAGGTTGTTGATCAGGCCGCCGAAGCCGCTGTCATCGGTGTCTTCTTTGGCGTAGGTGGCGGCGGGGTACTGTGGTGTCGACCAGGGTGAGTTGCGGCAGGCGTTGCTGTGCTGTGGCCATGTAGTCGGCCCAGATGCGTGCGGACAGGCCGCCGCCGGTCACCCGGTTCATTGCGGCGCCATTGTCGTTGCCGATCCAGACACCGGTCACGATCTGGCGTGTAAAACCGACGAACCAGGCGTCACGGTAATCCTGGCTGGTTCCGGTCTTTCCGGCGGCCGGCCAGGCGATCATGGCCGCTCGACCGGTGCCGTCTTCGATGGTGCCTTCCAGCATGCCCGAGAGGTCGGCCTGGACTGCCGGTTCGACCAGACGCCGGATTGGCGGCATTTCGCGCCTGTAGAGGACCTCGCCCGCCCGCGTGCGGATCTCGACGATGACATAGGGCCAGGCTTCCACTCCCTGGTTGGCGATCACCGCATAGGCCGCGGTGAGTTCAAGCGGGCTGACCTCGGTGGTGCCCAGCGCCAGACTGGGCAGGACCTGCATCTCCTCGTCGATGCCCAGGCGGTGTGCAGCTTCGATCACCCGGCCCATCCCTATCCGCCAGGCGGTTTCGGCTGCAACCGTGTTGGTCGAACCAGCAAAGGCCTGCGCCAGGGTCATGGGCCCGTCGAATTCACCGTCGAAGTTGCGCGGGCTCCAGCCCTCGATCGAGATTGGCCGGTCCTCGACGGTGTCGCCCGGGCGCATGCCTGCTTCCAGCGCGGCCAGATAGACAAAGAGCTTGAACGCCGAGCCTGGCTGGCGGCGTGCCTGGACCGCCCGGTTGAACTGGGTCGTGGCGTAACCCGAGCCCCCGACCATGGCGAGGATTGCACCGTCCGGCGCCATCGAGACGACAGCGCCTTCGCCGGCATTGCGTTCGGCTCCCTCGCCTGCCAGACCGTTTGCCAGCGCTTCCTGGGCGGCACGCTGCAGGTTGGGATCAAGCGTCGTGACGATGATCAGGTCCTGGCGCGCGACACCGATATAGTCTGTCGCACGAACAACGACCCAGTCGGTTGCATAGCGGGCATCGCCGCCGGCCGGTCGGTTGCCTGCGAGATTGAGCGGGGCCGCCTTGGCTGCCCGTGCGGTGGCTTCATCGGTGAATCCGGCTTCGACCATATTGTCGATCTCTTCGGCCGAACGGGCTCGTGCGGCAGCCGGGTCGGCGGCGGGATTGTAACGCGACGGCGCTTTCAGGAGGCCAGCGATCATTGCGGCTTCGGGCAAGGTCAGATCACGCGCCGACTTGTCGAAGTAGCGCCGTGCGGCGGCATCGACGCCATAGGTTCCGGCCCCCAGATAGACCCGGTTGAGATAGATCGCGAGAATCTCTTCCTTGGTAAAACGCCGCTCCAGCCACAAGGCAAGCAGCGCTTCCTGGGCCTTACGCTTGAACGAACGCTCGGGTGTGAGAAACAGGTTCTTGGCGACCTGCTGGGTGATCGTGCTGCCGCCCTGGACAACGCCACC
>JABIUG010000236.1 GCA_018700655.1 Rhodospirillaceae bacterium
AGGCCGTAGCGCACGCCGTCATAACGGGCGAGGTTCGACGAGGCTTCGGCCGGCGCGACGATGTAATAGGCCGGCAGGGCGTATTTCGTGTGGGGCAGCGACACGTCGACGATCTCGGCGCCGGCGTCGCGCAGCCAGGCGATGCCCTGCTGCCAGAGCGCCTCGATCTCGGCAGGCATACCCTCAACCCGATATTCGCTGGGAATGCCGATCGTCATGCCTTTCACGCCGGCATCGAGGCCTTCCTCGAAGTCCGGCACGGCGATCTTGGCCGACGTCGAATCCTTGGGATCATGGCCCGACATGGCACCCAGCATGATCGCGGCATCACGTACCGAACGAGCCATCGGCCCGGCCTGATCAAGCGATGAAGCAAAGGCGACAATGCCCCAGCGCGAACAACGCCCATAAGTCGGCTTCATCCCGACAATTCCGGTGAAGGCGGCAGGCTGGCGGATCGACCCCCCGGTATCGGTTCCCGTTGCACCCATCGCAAGCCGACCGGCCACGGCCGAAGCCGAACCGCCGGACGAGCCGCCCGGGACCAGCTTGCGGTTATCGCCTTTGGCCCGCCAGGGATTGATCGCGCCGCCGTAATAGCTCGTCAGATTGCCCGAACCCATGGCGAACTCATCAAGATTGGTCTTGCCAAGCATGACCACGCCTTGGGCAAACATCTGGGTCGTCACAGTCGATTCATAGACGGGATGGAACCCGTCGAGAATGTGCGAACCGGCCGTGGTCAGGACATCCTTGGTGCAGAACAGATCCTTGATCGCGACCGGGATACCCTCGAGCATGCCCGCCTCACCGCCAGCACGACGCTGATCGGAGGCTTCGGCCATGCCGAGCGCGATTTCGGGTGTTTCGGTGATGAAGGCATTGAGCTCGCGGCGCCCTTCCATGGCGCCGATCTGTGCCTGCGTCAGCTCTTTGGAGGACAACTCGCCCGAGGCCAGCAGATCACGGGCGCCGGCGATCGTGAGGTCGATGAGGTCGCTCATTCCACCACCTTCGGGACGACGAAGAACCCATGGTCTGATTTCGGTGCGTTCTTGACGATGTCACCGGCGACCCCGCCGTCGGTGACCGCGTCTTCGCGCGATGCCATCAGCATCTCGACGACACTGGTCATCGGCTCGACGTTGTCGGTATCGACTTCGCCCAGTTGTTCGACCCAGTCGAGAATGCCCGAAAGCTCGCCGGCGAGGCGCTCCTGCTCCTCATCGGTAGTAGCGATCCGCGCCAGGCGCGAGATGCGGGCAACAGTGGCTTTATCAAGCGACATATGACAATGTCCTCTTCCGCAACCCATTGAAATGGCTTGGAAATTCGTGACCGAGAGTGACCCGGAGCGCGCGAACCTAACACCCGCCCCAAACCCCGACAAGCCCGTGAAGCAGGCTGCGGAGTTTCTGGCGTTATGCCCGGCTGGCACCCTGCTCGGACTGGACCCTGGAACCCGCACGATCGGCGTTGCGGCCAGCGACGGAACGCGCCTTATCGCCACACCTGTCGAGACGATCAAACGAGCAAAATGGCCACAGGATCTGGCCCGCCTGCGCCAATTGATCGCAGAGCGATCGATCACCGGTATCGTGCTGGGTTATCCGCTCAACATGGACGACAGCGAAGGCCCGCGCGCGCAATCGGTACGCCAGACCGGCAACAACCTGATCCGTGCACTGGGGTTGCCGGTGTTGCTGTGGGATGAACGTCTGAGTTCCTTCGAAGCCGAGCAAATCATGCAGGAGAAGGGACTGACCAAGGCACAGCAGACCGCCAAGGTCGACGCGCTTGCCGCCGCGGTGATCCTGCAGGATGCCCTGGAAGCTTTTCGGCGTGCCGGCTGAGGCAACACCATGACAGCAACGTTCATGGCGCTGACGCCGATTTTTCTTGTGATCGTGATGGGGATCGGCCTGCGCCGCTGGCTGGTGCCCGACCTCAGCTTCTGGCGCTCGGTCGAACGCCTGACCTATTTTGTACTTTTCCCGTCCCTGTTGCTGCATCGCCTGATGACAACGCAACTGCCGACTGGGGAGGTCGTTTCCTCGATTTTCGCGCTGGTGCTTCCTGCCGTCGCAGTCGCCGTGTTGCTCCTCCTGCTGCGCCCGCGCCTGGGCATGTCGGGCCGTGACTTTCCCTCCTTCCTGATGGGCTCCATTCGCTTCAACAGCTACGCAGGCCTTGCTGCCGCATCTGCCCTCTATGGCGATGACGGTCTCGCCCTCTTTGCCCTGCTTCTGGCGATTTACGTCCCGACCCTGAACGTGATCAGCACCGGCGTACTTGCGCGTTACGCCGGGGAGGTTTCGACCACGCCGCTCGCGGTGATGTATGCGATCGTGACCAACCCGATCATCATCGCCTGTATTGCCGGCATCACCTTCAATCTCGTGGGCCTGCGCCTTCCGCTGGTGCTCGACCGCACGCTGGCAATCCTGGGCGATGCGGCATTGGGCTTCGGGCTGATCTCGGTCGGGGCAGCACTGCAGGTCGAGAGCCTGCGACTGGGCGGCCGCACGATCGCTGCAGCCAGCGTCATCAAGCTGCTTGTTCTGCCGGTTCTGGCTGCAGTTTTGTGCGTCCTGTTTGGTGTCGAGGGCATTTCACGCGGGATCGTCGTGCTGTTTGCGGCCCTGCCCTGTTCGCCCGCCGCCTATGTCCTTGCACGCCAGATGGGCGGCAATGCCGAGCTGATGGCAGGCATTATTACGGGGACAACTGCGGCAGCTATCCTCACCATGCCGATTATTCAGGCGCTTTTGGGATGACGGAACCCTTCCTCTGGTTTACTAACCCGGCTTCAGCATGACAGCTGATCAAAACCCCTCCCGTTTCGCCCACCGCCATCTCCTTGGAATCGAGGATTTGTCGCCCCAGGACATCGTCCATCTGCTTGATTTGGCGGATGGTTATGTCGCGCTCAACCGGCGCGCCGAAAAGAAGCAGGACACGCTTCGCGGACGCACCCAGATCAACATGTTCTTCGAGAGCTCGACACGCACGCGCACGTCGTTTGAACTCGCGGGCAAACGTCTGGGCGCCGATGTCATCAACATGTCGCCCACGACCAGCGCGATCAAGAAGGGCGAAACGCTGATCGATACGGCAGCGACCCTGAACGCGATGCACCCGGATGTTCTGGTCGTGCGCCATCCAGACAGCGGCGCGGTGAAGCTGTTGGCCAACTCGGTCAATGCCGCCGTGATCAATGCCGGCGATGGCAGCCACGAACACCC
>JABIUG010000237.1 GCA_018700655.1 Rhodospirillaceae bacterium
AACATTACGCCCGACAGCCCCGATACCTTCAAACAGCTTTACGTCGGAGACGACAGCTGCATTCCCCATCTGCAACGCTTTTCCGGGCGCATGCACCGCCATGGTGCTGCGCTGATGTGCCAGATCACGCATCTGGG
The DNA here is from genome assembly GCA_018700655.1 of Rhodospirillaceae bacterium. GTDB lineage: Bacteria > Pseudomonadota > Alphaproteobacteria > SP197 > SP197 > SP197. Next base: position 138 of record JABIUG010000237.1, read on the forward strand.
CCGGCGCGGCGACAGCTATGCCGACAACTGGCTGCCGATGATCGCCCCCTCGCACAGCCGCGAAACATTGCATCGCTCGTTTGCCCGCGAGATGGACGAACACGACATCGCCCGCGTCGTGACGGCCTATGGCGACGCGGCCATGCGCTGCAAGGAAGGCGGCCTCGACGGGATCGAATCGATTTGCGGCGGTCATCTGATCGGCCAGTTCCTCTCACCTGCCACCAACCACCGCACCGACCACTTCGGCGGCTCGCTGGAAAACCGCTGCCGTTTCGGGCTGATGGTGCACGAGGAAATCAGGCGGCGTGTCGGTGATAACTTTATCGTCGGTATGCGCTTTGTCGTCGACGAGCCGATGGACGAGGGCCTCACCTTCGACGACGGCGTCGCGATCGCCCGGATCTTCGAGGCCAGCGGACTGATCGATTTCTTCAACGCGATCTTCGGGCGCATGGATACCGCGCGTGGCCTGGCGATGGACAACATGCCCAACATGGCGGTCCCCCTGGCGCCCTGGCTCGAACAGGCCGGCGCGTTCAAGCGCGAGGTCTCGTTGCCGGTGTTCCACGCCGCACGCATCACCGATCTTGCGACCGCGCGTTATGCCATCGCCGAGGGCCTGCTCGACATGGTCGCCATGACCCGGGCCCACATCGCCGATCCTCACATCGTGCGCAAACTCGAGGCCGGGATGGAGGCACATATCCGCCCCTGCGTCGGCCTGACCCACTGCATGAGCGAACACCGCCCGATCTGTGCCCACAACGCCGCGACCGGGCGCGAGACGACCATGCCCCACACCATCACCCCAGCCGACGGCCCCGCACGGCGTGTCGTTGTGGTCGGCGGCGGGCCCGCAGGTCTCGAGGCCGCCAGGGTGTGTGCCGAACGCGGCCATACCGTGACCTTGCTTGAGGCCGCCCCCCAGCTCGGCGGCCAGCTCCGGCTGGCAGCCACGGCGAGCTGGCGCAAGGACGTGATCGGTCTGGTCGACTGGCGCGCGCTCGAACTGGAGCGGCTGGGTGTCGAGATCAGCATGAACGTCTTTGCCGAAACCGACACCGTGCAGGCGCTTGATCCCGACGTCGTCATCATCGCCACCGGCGGCGTGCCCGATCTCGACTGGCTCGAAGGCCGGGAGCTAGTGACCGACCCGTGGGATACCCTGAGCGGTGACGGGGCAGGTGCGGGCGAGGCCATGGTCTATGACGGTACCGGAAGGCACGCCGCTGCCAGTGCCGCCGAACGTTTCGCCATGGCGGGGCGGACCATCAATTATGTCGCGATCGACGATGCGCTGACCCCGGAGATGCCGCCTTCCGAACGTTTCACCTGGAAGAAACGCTTCTACGAACTCGACATTCCGTGCCGTTTTGACCAGCAATTGCTGCGCGTCGTCAGGTCGGGAAACCGGCTGGTCGCGGTGTTCGAAAACCTGGTCACCACCGAGATCATTGAAGAAGAGGCCGACCAGATCGTTGTCGAGCACGGCACCCGGCCCGCCGACGCCATCTTCCACGGTTTGAGCGGCACGGCCAGCAATCACGGCGTCACCGATATCGATGCACTGCTGGCGGGCGCGCCACAACCGGCAGACCAGAACCCGGATGGCGCCTATGCGCTTTACCGCATCGGCGATTGCGTCACGTCACGCAACATTCCCGCGGCCATTTACGATGCTCTGCGGCTTTGCCGCACGCTCTAGTCAGCGGCCACGATTTCACCCCTTGGCCGGCGAATATCCCGTCGGCGTTTCGTGTGCCTTGGCCAGTGAGGCGACGAAGTCGTCGGCTTCCATCAGCGGGACCGTCTTGGAGTACTTGGCGAGGCCAAAGCTGTCGGTGAGGTGGAGGTTGGCGGCGAGCGCTTTGTCGTCGGGCATCTCGTAAATGTAGACCATGTCGTATTCGCCGTAGCTGCCGTATTGCGCGATCGGCCTGCCGCCGAAATCGGTGATTGCCTGGCGATGGATCGCGGCTCGGTCGCGATTTTTCGCCTCCGAGACCATCGCGGCCTTCTGATCGTTTTCATACTTCACCATGTAAAGCACCAGTACGCCCATCATCGTCTCCCTGTTGTTTGCTCGAATTTGCTAAAGCCGCATCACGGCTGCCGTGGTGCCGTTGGCCGTAGCGTCGGCGTAATGTGCATAGGCCGCAATGTGATAAGCATCGTCATGCAGGGTCGCCTTGACGCTTTCGCGCTCCTGCATGGCGCTAAGCCACTCGCGCAGACGCCCGCATTCGGCGGGCAGTTCGATGCCGCGGTATTCCCGCAGTACGGCAAGGCGTTCCATATGGGGGTAGATCGAGAGATCGGCCAGCGTGAGTTGCTCACCCAGCAACCATGGGCCGCCCGCCGCGTTTGCCATCGCCCGGGTTTCCATCATCCGCAGCCCGTCGAGGATCACGCCGCGATAAAGCGCCTGTTTTTCAGGTTCGTCCCTGGCGAGCAGGACCTTGTAGGTCGCGGGCACAAAGGTCACATCGTCATAGGCAATCGCGATACGCATCGCCGCGCGGCCCGCCGCCATGGCGGGTGTAAGGCGGGGCTCGGTAAAGGCCTCCTCGAGATATTCGTTGATCACGGTCGATTCCCAGATGGTGTGTTCACCATGCACCAGGACCGGGACCTTGCTGTAGGGCGAGACATCCTCAAACCAGGCCGGTTTGTTGCGCAGGTCGATCTCGACGGATTCATGCGCGATCCCCTTTTCCAGCAGCACCAGCCGCGTGCGCTGGGCATAGGGGCAGACATCCGCACTGATGAGCTTCAGATCGTCCGCCATGATTTTTCCCCGCGCCAGATTCGGTGTCCGCCATGAAACCACGCATGGCGGTGCGACGGAACCGGCGCAGCCGGTCTCCCGGCTCAGAGAAGTGGTGCGAAGAGCCGTGCGATCGGTGCGCCCTGGCGGATGTGGAAGGGCATGTCACAAAGCGCCGTCGTGTGGAGGCTGGCGCGTTCGAAATCTGCCTCCAGCATGGCTGCGACGTCATCGGTCGCTTGTTTGCTGAACAGCAACGCCGAGACCTCGAAGTTCAGCCGGCATAAGCGGATATCAAGATTATGCGTGCCGATCGCCGCGCCGATATCGTCCACCACGAATACTTTCTGATGCATGAAGCCTTCCCTGTAGCGGAAGAACTTAACCCCGGTTTCGCGCATCTCGTCGAAATAGGAGAAGGCGGCGAGCCAGACCAGGAGGTGATCCTTCATGTCGGGCATCAGGATGCGGACATCGACACCGCGCATCGCTGCCAGTTTCAGCGCCGTCATGATGTCGAGATCGGGCACGAAATAGGGCGACGCGATCCACAGCCGGTCGCGTGCCGCACCCATGATGTTGCAGAAGTAGAGGCTGGCCGTCTCTACACTGTCGCCCGGCCCGGTCGGCATGATCAGGCCGGGCACGCCGTCGGCCACGGGATGCAGATGCCAGTTGAGGTGGGGCACCTCGCCGCTCGCCCAATGCCAATCCTCCGCGAAAACGAGCTGGAGCTGGGCCACCACGGGTCCATGAAGGCGCACATGGGTGTCGCGCCACGGCCCGAATTCCGCACTCTTTCCCATGTATTCGTCACCGACATTGAGCCCGCCGACCAGGCCAACCCTGCCGTCGGCGATGACGATCTTGCGGTGATTGCGGAAATTGAGCTGGAAGCTGTGCGCCGGCCTCCTGATCGCATGGAAGTCGCGGATGTCGACGCCAGCTTCGCGCAGATCCCGCAGGTAGGACTTCGGCAGGCTCGTGCTGCCGATGGCATCATAGATCACCTTGACCATCAGCCCGTCGCGGGCACGTTGGATCAACCGGTCCTTCAGCGCGCAGCCGAGCTCGTCATCACGGAGAATATAGAAAGCAACGAGCAGGTATTTTTCGGCCTGATCGATCGCCTCGAAGATAGCCTCGAAAGTCGCTTCGCCGTCGATCAGAAGATGGTAGCCGTTGCCCGTAACGATCGGCATTTCTGCCAGCTTCTCGAGCGCGAGACCGCGCCGTGCTTCCCGGTGTTGGTCCGATTCCAGCTCGACGCCATAGGGCTTGCGGAGATGACCCAGTTCCTCGATTGCCCGCTCGGAATCGGGCCTTGCGGTCACGAAACCGGCGTAACGTGTGTGACCGAGGTAGAGGTAGGCCGGCACCGCGATGTAGGGAAGGCTGATGAGAAAGACGACCCAGCCGACCGAGCCCTGCGGCGTTCGTGCGGTACTGACAGCCCGGAACGCCAGGCAGACACCGATAATCTCGAAGACCACGAGGGCAACCGTCAGATAACCCGTCATGGCACACCTTCCAGCTCGAGATCAGCCCAGACCGGCAGATGGTCCGACGCACGTTGCGCCGTCGGCGAACGATGCACGCCTGCGGCACTGACCGCGATCTCGCTGCTGACGAAGATGCGGTCGAGTGACGCGACCGGAGCCGATGTATGAAAGGTAACGCCCAGCTCCGTCGAACTGAAGCGCGCATAAAGGCTCGAGAGGCTGTCTCCAGGAGAAAACCACTCGTTAAAGTCACCCAGGACGACCGCTGGCATGGCGGTCTCGCAGCGCTCGAGAGCGGCGACAATCGTTTCGACCTGCCTCCGCCGGTCGGCTCCGCGCAGGCCCAGATGCGTACCGATCAACCGCAGGCGCCGGCCGTCGGTGTCGCTCACCTCGGCCAGGATTGCACCGCGTGGCTCAAGCGACGGCAACTCCAGGGGTTCAAGACGCTCAACAGCCACGTCTACGGAAACCAACAGGGCGTTGCCGTGAAAACCGTGGCTCACGCCATCGCCGTTCACGGGCACCAGGCGCAGCCCGCAGGCACGGCGCAGTTCATTATCCGAAAGTGTGCCGCTGCGTTCGCCCATCCGCTTGTCGGCCTCCTGCACCAGCACCACCGCCGCACCGATTTCGCCCAGCACTGCGGCGATTCGGTCCGGCCGGCGCTGCCAGTCGAGCCCTACGCACTTCCTTATGTTGTAACTGGCGACCTTCATGATAGTGCCGCAATAGCGCATCCGGCAGCACAGCCAAAGCGCGGAAAGCATGGCCCTAGTTCGCTCACGGCCATCACACCCCTCACAGCAGCTTGTAAATCAGCGTCGTGGGATCGAGCCGGTCTTCTTTCGGGTCACGGCAATAGGCCGGAATGATGCCTGCGGTCTGATAACCCAACGCGGTGTAGAGCGGCTCGGCCTTTTCACCGGTCACGGTATCGAGGGTGAGCAGACAACGGCCCTGCCTTCGGGCAAGCGTTTCAAGTTCCAGCATCAAGGCGCGGGCAATGCCCCGTCGACGGTAGTCTGGATGCACCATCATTTTCATGACATCGGCGCGGTGTGTCTGATTTGCCGGCGTGGCAAGGCCAAGCTGGGCCGTGCCGGCAAGGGCACCGTCACATCGCGCGATCAGCATCAGGTTTGCGCCTGACAACAGGTCAGGCAACACAGATTCGTGCCAGAACGTCTCGGCATCGCCACGTGAAAACGGCAGAACAAAGCCGATATTGGCGCCATCGTGAACGCAAGCGTGGAGCAAGGCGCCAAGCGCGCCCAGATGCTTGGTGAAAGCGCCGGCATCGATCTGTTCGATGATCGCAGGAATGGGCTTGTTCATGTGCTTTCAAACCATGAATCAACGCCTGTGGGCAAGGCTGCAGCCACACAAGTCGCAAGGCGTTTAGGGCCAAGTCACCGGTTGGACTATACTAAAGCGCGAAACAACCCACGGAGTCCGCCATGAGCGAGACGATCCACATCGAATACTGCAGAGCCTGAAACTACGAGCCTCGGGCGCTCCGTGTGAGTGGCCAACTCAAGGAAAAATACGGTGTCAGTGTCACGGTCAGCGGCGGGCGCACAGGATCGTTCGAGATCACGCGGGGCGAAAGCCTGTTGTTCTCCAAGCTCGCCCTGCGGCGCTTTCCCGAAGACGATGAAGTCAGGAACCTGCTCGGGTGAAAACGATGGCGCAGAGTTACACAGCTGAATTTGAGCGCGACGGCTTCCTCGTCGGCGCAGAGATCCTGTCGCGCGAAGAAGCCGCGGAATTTCTCGGGCGCATCGAGACCTTCGAACGCGGTCGTGCCGGCGATCTGCCGGTCCAGGAGATTTTCCGCACCGGCGCCCACATGATGATTTCGGCGGTCGACGAACTGGTGCGCCACCCCAAGGTGCTTGCCTGCATCAGCGCGTTGCTCGGGCCCGACCTGATGGTCTGGGACGCCGACGTCATCATCAAGGAAGCCGATTCCAAGGGTTTCATCAGCTGGCATCAGGACCTGCGCTACTGGGGCGTCGACTCCGATGAAGCCGTAACCGCCTGGATCGCCCTTTCCGATGCTTCGGGTGAAATGGGTTGCATGCGTTTCCTGCCAGGATCCCACCGCCACGGCCTGCTCGACCACACCGATACCTTCGACGGCGAAAACCTGCTCACCCGCGGCCAGACCGCGGCGATGGAGATCAACCTCGACGACACGACCCTGGGCGAACTTCGCGCCGGGCAGATGTCGGTTCATCACGGCCTCACGCTCCACGGCTCGATGCCCAACCAGTCCGACCGCAGGCGTGTCGGGCTGGCGATCCGCTACACCAAACCATCCCTGCGCCAGCTCGTCGCCGAACGCGACTATGCCCAGCTTGTCATGGGCGAAGATCAATACGGTCACTTCCTTCCCGTGCCACGCCCTGACAACGAAGGCTCGGCCCGGGCACTGGCCGACTGGCGGCGCATCACAGAGGATCAGGCAGCCGCCTATTTCGCAGGTGTCGAACCCGATAAACAAAGCTGGACCGGCGGCGACGGTTCCAAACCAGTCGAGAGCTGAACAGCCATGAGCGACGGAGAAAAAGGCGGCAGCGAACGGGTCTCCTGGACCAAGCAGATCGTTCTGGCCCTGGCCGTGCTAGGTTTCGGGCTGGTGATCGCCGGGCGCGCCTGTGTCCTCCAGGACGAAACGACCGGTGAACCCGCGTCCACCACACAGGAAGCCGGGGACAACAGTTAGGGCAAGTCAGATCTTTCGTAATTCTGACCGGTTCCGAAACCACGGTTGACCCCTCGCGCGCGCGGCGCAATGGTGCGCCACCCTGTCGCAGCGCGGACATCAGCCATGGCCACTTCTTCAAGCACGAAACCCCAATTGCCCGAAGCAGTTGACGTTGTCGTCATCGGCGGCGGCATCATCGGGGCCTCAACGGCCTATTATCTCGCCAAGAAGGGTATTTCCGTCGCCCTGCTCGAGAAGGGCAGGATTGCCGGTGAACAATCGAGCCGCAACTGGGGTTTTGTCCGCCAGCAGGGCCGCGCACCCGAAGAACTGCCGCTGATCATGGAATCCATGCGTCAGTGGCGCGGCATCGAAAAGGAAATCGGCGACCACGTCGGTTTCCATCAGACCGGCGTTATCTACACGGCCAAGAACGACCGCGACATCGCCGAGTTCGAGGCTTTCGTCGAACACGCCAAACAGCACCAACTCGACAGCAGGATCCTCTCCGAAAGCGAGATGCGGTCGCTGGTTCCAGGCATCCGCGGCCCGATCAAGGCGGCACTCCACACGCCATCGGATGGCCGGGCCGAACCCTCGATTGCCGCTCCGGCCATCGCACGCGCCGCCGAGCGTCTGGGCGCCCATGTTTTCACCGGCTGCGCCGCGCGCGGGCTCGATCTCAAGGGTGGCAAGGTTGCAGGTGTCGTTACCGAGCACGGGTTGATCAAGACTTCGGCCGCGGTCATGGCCGGCGGAATCTGGTCATCGCTCTTCAGCGGCAATCATGATGTCACCTTCCCCCAGCTTCGCATTCAGAACAATGTCTTCCGCACGACGCCGGGTCCGGAAGTCTTCTCCGGTGCAATCTGGGCTGACGATGTCGCCATTCGCAGGCGCGAGGATGGTGGCTATACCGTGGCCCACGGTCGTGAAGCCGATTTCCATATCTCGCCCAATGCGCTGCGCTGGTTCTATGACTTCCAGCCTGCCTACAAACATGAAGGCAACGCCCTTCGCCTGCGTCTCAGCGGACAGAGCCTGAAAGAGTTCATGACACGCCACCACTGGTCACTCGATGACACCACGCCTTTCGAAGCGACCCGGGTGACCAATCCCAAGCCCTACAAGAGCGTCATCATGGAAACCTTCGCCAGCCTGCGTCGCACCTTCCCGGAGCTGAAAGATGTCGGGATCGCCGAATCCTGGGCCGGCCTGATCGACGTCACGCCAGACGCCATTCCAGTGATCTCGTCGGTCGAGCAGATCCCGGGTTATTTCATCTCGTCGGGTTACAGCGGCCACGGCTTCGGCATTGGTCCGGGCGCTGGTCTGGCCACGGCCGAAATGGTGACCAACGCGCCCAGCACCGTCGATCTTTCACCCTTCCGCCTGCGCCGGTTTGCCGACGGCATGCCCAACCCGTTCGGCGGCGCGGCCTGAACGCCCCATCGTGAGCGAACACAGCGACCATGCCGCCTTGATGGCCAGGGGCCGCAGTTTCTGCCTTCAGCCAGGTGCTCGAATCCGCCCCCAGCGACATGACGGCGCTGATGGCCCTGGGCCGTGCCCAAATGCTCTCCAGCGCCTTCGAGGATGCCTGCGCGACCTATCAAAGGGTTGTCGAGCTGGACGCCCCCAACCACGAAGCCTGGCGCGCGCTGGCTGAATCGCTGCGTTTCCGTGACCGTCTCGATGAGGCGCTCGATGCGATCAAGCACGCCATGGCGCTGGCGCCGGATAATCCGCGCGTGATGGCCCATGATGTCTTCATCCGCATGCGCGCCTGCGCCTGGGACGGGCTCGACAACACCCGCGTCGCGTTGCGCGACATCACCTACAAAACGCTGTCACGGGGCCAGCCCTCACCGATGCGCCCGTTCATGGCTGCGACCTGCTACGGCGATCCGGCACTTGCCCTGGAGGTCGGCGCGGCCGAGTCACGACGCCTGAACTTCAAGTCGCTTGCACCTGCCATCGTGAAACAGAAACGCGATGACCGCCTGACTGTGGGTTATCTCTCGGCCGGTTTCTGCAATCACCCGACCGGCCAGCTTGTCCGGCGTCTGTTCACCCATCACGACCACAAGCGCCTGCGGGTCGCTATGCTCGATATCGGCGTCGACGACGGTTCCGACCTGCTCCGCGAGCTGCGCGGCAGTTGCGCCATGGTGCTCGACCTGCAGCGCCTGAGCGACCATAGCGCCGCCCTGGCGATCCGCGACGCCGGGGTCGATATCCTGGTCGATCTCCACAGCTGGCTGCAAAACCACCGCATGGCGATCGCGGCACATCGCCCCTGCCCAGTGCAGGTCAGCTGGCTGGGTTTTCCCGGCACCAGCGGTTCTTCAGCGAAAACCTCGTGCGCCTGGGCAGCTGTTACCAGCCCAACGATCCCGACCCCGTCGTGACGGCCACACCCGGCCGTGCCGCCGCGGGCCTGCCGGCCGAAGCCATGGTCTTTGCCTGCTTCAACGTCGCCCACAAGATCGATCCCGACAGTTTCGCGCTGTGGTGCCGCATCCTCGATGCCGTGCCAAACGGCGTGCTCTGGCTGCTTGAAACCAACCCCACCGCGACGCGCAACCTGCGGGCTGAAGCAGCCACGCGCGGCATCGACCCGTCACGCCTGATTTTTGCGCCCTTCCGTCACAAACCCGATCATCTCGCCCGCCTGGGCCTGGCTGATCTGGCGCTTGATCCCGGCATCTGCAACGGCCACACGACCACGACCGATGCGTTGTGGTCGGGTGTGCCGGTTCTCACCCGCATGGGACGTCACTTTGCTTCACGGGTCGCGGCCAGCCTCGACACGGCAGCCGGGCTCGAGGGTTTCATCGCGAAGAACGATCAGAAATATGTCGACAAGGCGCTCTTCTTCGCCACCCATCCCGACAAGCTGGCCGCCGACCGGCAAAGGCTGATCGCCGGGCGCGACACGCTGGCGCTTTTCAACACCGCAGCCCTCGCACGCCAGCTCGAAGCCGCCTACCACGCCATGTGGACGCGCCATCAAAAGGGCCAGCCGGCCGCGGCCATGGAACTGCGCTAGACCGGATCGGGTCAGGCGGCTCAGCAATCAAGAAGGATATCGGCGATCTGCCGGTGGAAATGGATCGTTGCGAGGTCCCAGTAAGGAGAGAGACGGCCACCGTCATAGGCATCACAGGCCCGACCCTCCTGCATCCGCCGACAGACATCTTCATCCTCGACGTTGAGCGATGCCCACTCGGCATAGACCAGTTGCCGGGCCTCTTCGTGTTCGGCCTCTTCGGCCGCGTCTGCCACAAAATAGAACGACATGTTCATGGTGCACTGTTCGGGTCCATCGGGTTCGAAGGTGACGAACTGCAGGTTTCCGGGTGAAATCACCATGGTGATATTGGGAACCAGGTTGCAGGATGGCTGGCACGACCCAAGATCCTGTCGCAACCCTTTGAGAGTCGGCAGGTCGGGCCCATCGGGATCGATCGTCAGGCCGCGGCCGGGGCCGGCAAGTTCGTTGATCGTGAAGGCATGAGGCCCACCCGGCGTTGCGGTCGACCTGGTCTCCTCGACATAGGCTTCGTCCAGGGCCGGATGCACCGCAAAAACATGATAAGCATCGATGAAATTCTCCAGGGCGAGCTTCCAGTTGCAACGGAAGGCGAAGCTCTCGTGCCGGGCAAAGCGGAACTGTGAAAGATCCCAATCCCGATAGGCCTCGTTGGCCGGCGCAATGAAGTCCTCAAACGGCTGGGCGCGGCCATCGAGATTGACGAATACCCAGTCATGCCACATGCCAGTCGCAACACCGAACAGACAGACCGATTCGTTTGCGTCACTGCCGGCGCTGTCGTGTTTGCCGTGGCCATCAAAATGGGGACGGCCCCTGAGGTTTCCATCCAGACCGTAGGACCACTGGTGGTAGGGACAGGTCAGGACCGCCTTGCCCTGTTGCGCTTGATCGACAAGAAGGGCGCCACGATGGAGACAGACATTGTGGAAGACCCGAAGTTCGCCATCGGAACCGCGCATGAGGATCAGAGGTCGCCCGGCGACCCGCACCGGCAGGATGTCACCAGCATTCACAACAGCGCTTGCTCGACCGCAATACATCCAGGTTCGCGGGAACAGCAGATCGTTCTCAAGGTTCAGAAATTCATCGCTGGTGAAGGCGGCATTCGGCAGGCCACGCGCCAAATGGGTCTCTTTGTGAAGATTGGCGATTGCCTCGTTCGACAGGAGTGCGAGAGCACCGGCATGGGCATCGACAGGCTGTGTCACGTTGACCTCCCACACTTAGAGGATCCGAACCAATCTCCAACACCAAGCTACTACCAATTCAGCAGGTAACAAAACTTCGCATCATGGTGCGCCCGAACCATGCCATGAGGCTGAGGCAGCGTTCCGTCGATCTTGTTTGGAGCGAACCTTCGATGCGCTTGCGACAGACCTTGAAACGCGAGGTCGAAGCAGAGTGTTTCGGCGCCGAACAGAAGATGGCAGTCATATCTGTCCACTGTCTCCACGGTGCGTATCCAACCTGTCATCTGCCACCGCTTGGTCATCGCCGTAGCCGAACGGACTCATCCATGGCTCGAAGGTCCGTTCCACCTGTTCGAGAAATGCGGGCGTGAGATCACGGCGCCAGCGGCCGACTTCGCCACCCTGGAGATGGCTGACATGGATCTGGGTCTTCTCGTCCCATTTGTCCTCGTCCCCTTCTGCCTCGGCTTCAAGCTTGTCGACGATCTTCTGCATGCGTTTCACGCCCGTCGCCTCATGCACCTTGCCGATCAGATCCTCGCCGATGCCGAGATCAAGATGACGCGCGATCGCGCGCACCTGGGCCGGGGGATCGACGACCATCTCCTCGTAGCGAATGACCAGCGATTTGCCATCACCCAGAAAGGCCGTGCCCTGTTCCAGCACTGCGCTGAAGTAACGCAGAAGGCTGCGCCGCTCTTCGGCATCCTTGGGCGGCCCGAAACCGAGCATGGAACCCATCGCGTCGCGTGGGTCACGAATCGTATAGACGTTCCGGATTCTGCCCACAGCGATCGACTTGCGGGTTTGCGGACCAATTCTGTGGGCCTTGATGACGCCAAACACCGGTTTTTTCTTCTCCTGCTCGAACACGCGCATTTCAGACACCGTCTTGTCGGTGTCGTTGGAATAGCAGGCGACACATGCACGCGCCCTTTGGTCGCCTTGCGCACCAGCAGTTCGCGGCAGACGTTGTAGCTCCAGGTCGAAGCCGAACGCATCATGCCGGAGCAGCAAACCACTGAAACCATGTCTTGGGTCCAATTGCCTGAAATTGCGGTGAGCAGTCTGCCACCGTGTCAGGCAGAGAACAATTTGACGCCGCCGCCGACACCAAGTGTCAACAGTCTGGGACAACGCTGAATTTGGAGAAAAGAAATGGCGCACCCGGGAG
>JABIUG010000238.1 GCA_018700655.1 Rhodospirillaceae bacterium
AGCCTTCTGGCCACGTTGATCGCCAGGCATTCACGCGTGAACTCGTCGATCACCGTCAGCATCCGGAACGTCCGGCCGTCATGGGTGCGCTCCTGCACGAAGTCGCAGGCCCAGACATGGTTGCGCCTGCCTGGTCGAAGACGGCCTGGCCCAGGCGCTCGTGATATTCCCGCAGAAGCGCGATCACCTCCTCGGCTGATGCGTTCTCGCACATCCTGGTAAAGCCCATGATGTCGGCAAAGAGGACGGCGACATCCTGCTGGCGAATGGTGCCCAGAGGGTTCTGTGTCGCATTTAGATGATCGACCATGTTGGGCGAGAAGTAACGCGCGAGATTGGCGCGGGACCGTTCAGCGACGGCGCGATTCTTGACCAGACGGCGTGATCGCCGAACCACGATGGCAAGGCCTGCCGTCAGGATCACGATGACGACAATCTCGGTCGTCCGGAACCCAAGGAAAAGAAAGTTCGGATCAGGTCGGGCCGCAAGAAGGCCGGCAACTGAAGTGTCTTGCAGGTCGAGATCTGTGAACACGCCGGGTTGCCCGAGAAACCAGAACAACATGGCCGTCCGTGCTGCGATGATGCAGAGGCCACACCACAAGACGAGGCGAGGACGCAGGCTGAAGGCGGCCAACATCAGAAACAGCAGGAAGTAAGCCGAACGACTGGCGTCCATGGCGATGGCAGGGGGAATCTGGACCGAATCGAACGGTGTGGGTGCGGCCAGGATAAAACCGAGTAGGGCGCAATCGAACAGGACAAAGAGATACTTCAGGACGTGCGGGAAAAATCGCCGGGTGATGCTGAGATACTGCAGGATTCCGATGATGCCGAACGAGCCAGTCTCCAGCAGCCCGATTTAGAAGACGAGGCCGCTGTCGGAGGTGATCAGCGCCTGCCAGGCCACGATGATGCTGATTGCGATCATCCGGATCCTGGCGGCAAGCATCAGGCCCTGAAGCTCCTCCTGTGCGAAGGCTTCGTTGTTTCGGGTTTCCTGGCGGGTACGAAGGCCCTCCCCGGGTCCATCCGCATCGTAGATCGGGTGTCCGGGACTGTCGTCACCGCCGTCGTTTTCGCGCATCGATAACCACCAGGGGCGCAATCGTCTTACCAGGCAAAACCCTACACCAGTTTTGCGTCTTGGCGATCAGCTCGGGTGGTCATCACGGCAACCGGAAATCCCCGAGAACGAAGAAGATGTGATCATGCCCCTGCACCGATGCGGCGAGATGGCAGCTGATGCAGTAATCGACGCGGATATCACCTTCGCCCAGGGTTTCGCCGAACAGGCTGCCATCGGGCATGATCATGCGGTAGCGCCAGTCGCCGGTTACGTAGTTGAATCCTTCGGGCATTTTTTCCATCAGGAACAGCGGGCCGGGCTGGACCACGCCGTCATCGGTAACCTTGAAGCTGTCCTTGGCAAGAATCGAGCCGACCGGCAGCACACCGGCATCCTCGTAGGCACCATAGTTCTGTGCGACGGCATTGGCGTAGTTGTTGATGAACCGCTGGCCGTGGGTTGCCGAACGGCAAGGCGCGGTGTTGTAGCGCGGCCACGTGACGTAGTCGGTGGCAACCGGACTTTCGTTCAGGCCGTAGCCTGCAAGCATGCCGGGCAGGATGGCCGCGTAAATGCTCTGGGCGTCGCCGGGCGTCAGGGTCGCCGGGTTCTTGACGCGGAAGTGTCGCCGGGGGTTGTCGGGGTCTCCGCTGATTTCCGAATAGATGACGGTATCGGATTCTGCTTCCTGCGCAGTGACAGCACCGATGGTGAGCAGAACAGCCAGGGTCGCTACCATGGTCCCGGTCAGGATGTGCCGCCGTCGTGCCATGCTTGTGCCCTCACACAACGCTCCAGGGCAGCGTAACGCCGGGCGTGTTCACGCGACGGTCAATGCTTGGTGCGGGGCAAGTGACCAGGGGGTTGCGTAGCGCCAAAAGCAGGCTTGACCTGCCCCGTTTGTTGGGCATGCTGGCCGCTCACAACACCGTGTTGGAGCAGACATGACGGACCGTCCGAACGAACGCATTTCTTACTTCAATGGTGAGTATGTCCCCGAAAGCCATGTCGTGGTGCCGTTTCGTGACCGCGGTTTCCGTTGGGGTGACGGAGCGTTCGACACCGAACGCACGGTCAACGGCAAGCTCTTCCGCCTGAAAGAGCACATCGACCGGCTTTATCGTTCGCTGCGTTATCTCAAAATCGAGGTGAACGAGACGCCCGAGGAGATGGTGGCGATCACCGAGGAAGTGGTGAAACGCAATCTGAGCCTGTTGCCCGAAGGTGAGGACTACTGGGTCTTCCAGAACGTCTCGCGTGGCGCAGATTGGGTCGGGGACGAACCCAATCTGCGCCGGGGCCCCACGGTGATTGTGCATGTCCAGCCGATCCCGTTCCGCTCGCGCGCCAAGCTTTACCGCGAGGGGATAGAACTGATGATCGCTCCGTTCCGCCGCACACCGCCGGAGTCACAGAGCCCGCGCGCCAAGTTGACCAACTACATCAACGTCACCCTGGCCGATATGCATGTGAAGGCGCAGAATCCGGATGCATGGGCCGGGCTGCTCGATATCAACGGCAACCTGAACGAAGGTACGGGCCAGAACCTCTGGCTGGTGCGCGATGGCGAACTCTATACGCCGCGGCGCGAGATGATCCTGGAGGGCGTCAGCCGTGACACGGTGATCGATATCGCCGCCGATCTCGGGATCACAGTCCATGAGACCGATCTGGATCTCTTCGATTCCTATACGGCTGACGAGATTTTCCTGTCATCGACCAGCCTGTGTATCTGCCCGGTGCGGTCGATCGATTCACGCAGACCTGCACAAGAAGGTATTCCCGGGCCGGTGACCCGGCGTTTGATGGACGGTTACAAGACACTGCTCGATTATGATTTCGAGCAGCAGTACCTGCAGTTTCTCGACTAGATCGGATCGCAAACACGTGGAACCACGGGTGGTTCCGCGTGTTTGTGCGAACCTGATCGGCATCAAAAAGCTGGATCGAGTCGTGAGCAGGCCGGTTGTCAGTCGGGGGCGTCCCCGTCTTCGGGCATGGCGTCGGTGACATCGGTGACGAAAAGTTCACCGTCCTTTTCGACCAGCATGATGTCGCCTTCGATCCGGTCGTCCTCGTCGGTGCCTTCGTTGAACAGGAACCAGATGGTCGAGGTTGCCACGACTTGTGCGTCGAGCACGTCCTGGGTGAGGGAATCATCATGCATGCGCACGTTGGCCGAGAGCATGGCAACAGCGGTTTCGAGAGCGTGATCGAGATCGACACCGTCGCGCATCAGGTTCCCGATGACATGCTGATACTGAATGTCCTCAACCTCGAAGATGAACGAGTCGCGGGTGTCTTCGATCTCGAGGTTGTAATAGACGCGCCGGTTCATGGTGCGCGTACCGGGGAAACGAGGTCGGCAGGTTCGGCAGAACTGGCCACAATCTGTTCGGCCTGGCTGCCATCGGGCGACCAGCCTCCGACCCAGGTCGTGAGTTCTACCACCTCGGCGGGATGGCCATTGGCGTGGAACCAGGAATCGACGACATAATTTTCACCGCTTTCGAGATCGGCGATCACAGCACTGGTATGCGGCCAGCCGTTGACGAAAAAGCCCCGCGACATTGGTGCGCGAACGTCATGCCAGTAGAGCAGGCCTTCATCCTTTAACAGGGTCAGGAAGGTCGTGGTGTTGGCGGCTTCATCAATGCAGTCGAGCTGGCCTTCCTGGGCAAAGCCGGTGAAGGTGCCACCGATGTCGCCTGAGGTCCCCAGACGCTCGCCGACGACCACCTCGACCGAGGCGATGAAAATGCTCAGGCGCTCACGTTCTTCTTGCGGAGTCAGGGCCGGCATCCGCAGGGGCTCAGTCAGGGAGGCCCAATCGCGGCTGAGATTGAGTGTGTCGGACCGGCTGCAGCCGTAACTATGACAGATCACCACTGCCGATAATTTGGGTTCCGGATCAGCGAATTTTTCGAGAAACCTATCCTGATTGCCCGACACCGTGCAGGCGCAAAGCAGGGCAGCCAGGAACAGGACTACAACACGAGGCAAGGCAGGCACCTTTCGACTGGGCCTTTCGGCCAATTGGGATCGTCGCGGCGAAACCTAGAACAAAGGCGGCGTTTCGCAAATGGTGGAGCGGTCAAAATTCCGAGATTCAGCCAATGCCCAGGAGATTACGCGCCATGCGCAGGCCGTAGCGTTTGTAGACATGGAACTTGCGCAGGGCCGGCAGCGCGAAGGGGCGCAGGGGCTGGGTCATGGTTGCAGGAATCGCCCGGTTGGCGCGACCGGAGATGAGCCCCGCGATGGCACGGCCCGACCAGGAGGCCATCGCGACGCCATTGCCGTGATAGGCCAGGCTGTAGAAGACACCGGGATCATCGGGGACTTCGCCCAGATGGGTCAGCTTGTCGCTCGACAGGCAGACAAAGCCGCGCCAGCAGTGTTCGATCTCGACATCGCGCCATTCCGGCCAGATCGTCGCAATGCGCTTTTCGTGGTGCGAGCGCCAACGTTCCTTGGAAGCCGGGGTCCCTGTCATACCGCCGGGCCCGCCCATATGAATGCGCCGATCGGGCAGGACCCGGTAATAGGCAAACATGGGCCGCTTGTCATAAAGCGGCATCTCGGCCTGGTAACGATGACGGGCCAGTTCTTCATCGGTCAACGGCCTGGTCGCGACGATTTCCGAGATCACCGGCAGCAGGCAGCCATCGGTTGCAGGATGCAGGTCGTCACGGGTGAAGCCGTTGGTCGCGATCAGAACCTTGTCGGCGGTGACGGTTCCCGTCGGGGTGGCGAGGCGGTGTTTGCCGTTCTCGCGGGCCCAGCCGGTAACCGGGCTGTTGCCGTGAATAACAGCGCCATGACGCTGTGCCAGACGGGCCAGCTCACGTGAGTACTTCATGGGGTGGAGGCCAAAGCCGAAGGGGAAGAGCATGCCGCCGGTAATGTTGGGCGCTTCATACATGCGATCGTGGACCTCAGGGGTTTCCATCAGTTCACAATCAAAGCCACCCAGGCGCTTCCACATCGCCGTTTCGTCGCGCAGTTCGTCCATCGCCTTTCGGGTGTGGGCAACACAGAGCTCACCCTTTCCCTGCATGTCGATGTCGAGGTCGTTGCTGATGGCAAGGTCGGCGACGAACTCAATCGCCTCACGCTGGGCAGTAATGTTCTGGCGTGCGACTTCCTCACTGAAGGCATCGACGATCTCGGTCGGATCAAGGCCGGCGCCGCCAAAGCAGCAATGGCCGCCATTGCGCCCCGAGGCGCCCCAGCCAGGCGCCACAGCCTCGATCACGCGCACCGAAAGCTGGTCGTCGCGGGCCAGATGAAGTGCAGCCGAAAGGCCTGTGAAGCCACCGCCGATTACCGCGACGTCACAGGTAACATCGCCGTCGACGGGGTCACAGTCGGCGACGGGGTTGCCAGCGCTTGCTTCCCAGTGGCTGTCGAGCGGCCGGGAAGGGTCATACATCGCGTCATGAAAGAGCTTTGTCATGGCCCAAGCTTGCTTCGCGGGGGCGCAAAAGAAAAGGGGACCGGGAAACCCGACCCCCTAAGTGGACTTCAACAGGGAGGACACTCATCGAGTGACACCCTGGAGATGGGTATCAATCGGCTTTGTGGAAGTGACTGTGGTCACCTGTTCGTTTGTTTGACAAAACGTTTTCGATCTCGCGGTTTGGCCGCGATTGGCCTATTTCTCGGCGATGAACTTTGATCCGATTCACTTCCTCCAGCGCGAAGGCGTTTTGGCCGGGGCCGAGGAAACACGCGCCGAAGTCCTTGCCGGGGGCTTCTGGAACGATGTGCTGCGTGTGCGCGGCGACGGGGTCGATCTGGTGGTCAAACATTTCGGCGAACGCAGCACGGGCTGGTCCCTGTTTCCGATTGTGCCCGAATGCGAGGCGCGCGCCATGGAACTTCTGAAGGGTCGCGCCATCGCACCGGATTTTGTCGGCTTCTGGCCTGCGTCATCCGGTCATGGTGCGGTTCTGGTTTATCAATTCGTGCCCGGAACGACCTGGAATGGCGATCCCGCCGAGGCGGCGCGCGTGTTGCGCCGTGCCCACGGGATCAAGGCCGATGGCTTTCGTGTCATGCCGGCCACGGCTGCAGAACTGCTCGCAGATGCCGACCGTCTGGTCGCTCCCGGCGACGATGATCCGCTGTGGCACCGGCTGCAGAAGCTCCGGCCTGTCGTTGCCGTTGGGCAGGTGGAAGTATGCAGGACGTTCGTTCATGGCGACTTCAACAGCGGCAACATGATCAGCGGCGATGAAGGCGCAAGGATCATCGACTGGCAGTGCCCCGGCCTTGGCGATCCGGCTGAGGACCTCTGGAGTTTTCTCTCGCCGGCCTTCCAGGCGGTTTATGGCCTGACGCCGTGGTTGCCTGGGGAAATCGCGAGCTTCTGTGACGCCTATGGAGACGATGCGACAGTCGAACGGCTGGGGCGCCTGACGCCGTATTTTGCCTATCGCTACGCCAAATACTGCATCACCCGCGCGCGCGATCTAGCGACAGGAGATCCGACCTCGGCAAAGCGATATCTCGATGCCGCACTGGCAGGCATCGCTTCGATGGAAGAAACCTGACGCTTCAGCTCTCGACGGCGTCGAAGCGGAAGGTCATGCGCAGTTCACCTGCGGTGTTGGCAACGGTTGCCAGACAGACATCGGCACGGCGTTCGGGGATGTAGACCGAAAACCGCGTCACATAACGGTCGTGGCCCTTCTCTGGAATACGCTCGGAGTTCATGCGCACGATGTTGGCGCCGAACTGGCCGAAGACCTCTGCGAGCCGGGCGATAATGCCGGGACCATCGCGCCCGTCGATTTCGATCCGGTGGGTGATGTGGCCGCTGTCATCGTGAACCGGCTTCATGTCGAAGGTCGCGACCGTGACTTGCGCATCCTTGAGGCCGGATAGGGACTCGATGTCGCCCCGCACGGAGTCGAGCGTCAAGCCGTCCGGAATTTCGGCCAGGCAGGTGAACTCCGCGGCATCGCCAAGCACGGCGAAGGTGGTGTCGCTGAGGTTTACGTTGAGATTGAACAGAAGCCCTGCAAGATCCGCCACAAGGCCGCTGCGGTCATGGCAGATCACGGATATCAGAGTATTGGTCGCCATTGTTCTATCTCCTCAGTCGACCGCTTGTGCAGGCTCGACACGTTCCGGCTCTCGCCGCATCAACCAGACAAGAACCACAAGGCCGGGTATCGCGGCAAGGGTTGTGAGCACGAAAAATCCGATCCAGTTGACCTGAAGGGCAACGGATTCCGGTGGTGGGGTGTTGGTTACCCAGGTCCAGGCACCAGCCCAGTTGACGTTTTCGACGAGCCAGCCGGCCGGTGACGAGAGCAGGGTGCGCCCGCCCGCCATGAACGAGCTCAGCAGGGCATATTGCGTTGCCGTATAGGCGACATTGCAGAGCGACGAGAGATAGGCGACGAACGCAGCCGTCCCCATCCCGCCCGCCAGGTTCTCGGCCGAGATGGTCAGGATCAGGACATTGATGTCGTATCCGTACCATGCCTGCACCGCGAACATCAGGTTCGAAGCGAGCTGCAGGATGCCCGCGATCCATAAACCACGCAGCAGGCCGACGGCGCGAATCAGAAGCCCACCCAAGGCGACGCCGATCATGGTCGCGGCAAAGCCGTACAGCTTGGCGACTTCGGCCAGTTCAACCTTGCTGAAACCGATCTTCAGGATGAACGGTGTCGTCATGTTTCCGGCCAGCGCATCACCGAACTTGTAGAGCAGGGCAAAGAGCAGGATTGGAATAGCCAGGCGGCGGGTGAAGAACTCCAGGAAGGGCGCGACAACCGCAGTGTAGAGCCAGGCGCCCAGTGCGGCGAGCGGTTTGTCGGCCGAACCGCCGGTCAGGGTTTCGAACTGGGTGCGGCGTTTTGCTTCTTCTCTGGCCCGTTCATCGCTCTGGGCCGGTTCGCGCGAAATCAGGACGGTCGCAATACCGATCGCCATCAGCGCGGCCATGGCGATGTAACTCGTGCCCCAACCGTAGAACTCGGCGAGGTAAAGTGAGCCTGCTCCTGAAACCAGCATGGCGACGCGATAACCGCCGATATAGACGGCTGCACCTGCACCCTGCTGGTCCTCTGTGAGGCTTTCGATCCGGAAGGCATCGATCACGATGTCCTGGCTGGCCGAAAGGAAGGTGACTGCGACGGCAAGGGCTGCAGTCAGTGCCGGTTGCGCCAGGGGGTCAACGCCCGATAGCAGCAGGATCGCCAGGGCGAGAAACACCTGGATGACGATCAGCCATGCACGGCGATGACCCAGGCGGTCGGCGAGGACCGGAATGCGCAGACGATCGATCAGCGGCGCCCAGAGATACTTGAAGGTGTAGGGCAGGCCGGCCAGCGCGAAGAAACCGATGACCGCGAGGTCGACGTTGAAGTCGGTCATCCAGGCAGAGAGGGTCGCACCGGTCAGGGCGAGCGGCAGCCCGCTGGAGAATCCCAGAAAAAGGACGGCAAGAACGCGTGGCTGGGCATAGACGGCCAGCCCGGCGCGCCAGTTTGTTTTGTGTTTTTCGACCATGGTCATCACCAGAACCTAGACAAGTTCAACGATCAGGGGAATCGTGGGGGGAATCAGGCTGTGCGATGGCCGTGGGCAAAAACACGGGTTCGTGATCAGCTTTGCCCAAGTCTGGCCATGTTGCGGACCCATATTCGTCTTCACCAGGGTGCCACTTGTGTCTGGAAGCGTGCGGTCGGGGAATGATGACCGGTCCGGGGACAGGATTTTTTGGAGGTTTTATTTTGAGGTTCAAGTCATCCATTGCTGCAGCCGTACTGTTCGCGTTCGCGACCACGGCGGCGCCCATGGCCGAGGCCGGTACAGGGGCCTTGTTTGTCAACGAGAACGGCGAAGCGACCCTTTCTCCCGTGATCGAGCAGGTCAGCGCTGCGGTCGTGAACATCGCGACCCGCGGAACGATCAAGGACGGGGTCGAGAACCCGCTTTTCGATGACCCGCTTTTCGACGGCCTTCTGCCGCGCGACCCGCAGGGCGACGAATACGGCCAGCCGGCCGCTGCCGTTGGTTCTGGCGTGATCGTCGATGCCGAAAACGGCTACATCATTACCAACCACCATGTCATCGCCCATGCAGACGAGATCATGGTGACCCTGACCGACCGGCGTCAGCTTCCCGCGACGCTGATCGGTTCGGACCCCGAGACTGACATCGCAGTTCTCCAGGTCGAGGCCGACAATCTGACGGCGATCGAGCAGGGCGACAGCGAGCGCATGAACGTCGGCGATTTTGTCGTTGCGATCGGTAATCCGTTTGGCCTTGGTCAGACCGTGACCCTGGGCATTGTCAGCGCCAAGGGCCGCAGCGGGCTCGGTATCGAAGGGTATGAGGATTTCATCCAGACCGATGCCTCGATCAATCCCGGCAATTCCGGCGGCGCCCTGATTTCGCTTTCGGGCGATGTCATCGGCATCAACACGGCGATCCTGGGTAATCAGGGTAATATCGGCATCGGCTTTGCCATTCCGATCAATATGGCCAGTTCCATCATGGACCAGATCATCGAGCATGGTTCGATACAGCGCGGTCTGCTGGGCATCAATATCCAGGACCTGACGCCTGGTCTTGCCGATGCACTGGGCCTGGCGATTGCCGAAGGCGCCCTGGTGGCGCGTGTCTTCCCGGACTCGGCGGCTCATGAGGCCGGTGTGCTCGACGGTGACATCGTGATGTCGATCAATGGTGAGCCTGTCATGGGTGCCAGCGATTTGCGCAACGCGGTCGGCCTCATGCGGGTCGGTGAGACTGCCAGCCTGGAAGTTTTTCGCAACGGTACGCCGATGGTGATCGATGCTGTCATCAAGGCACGCCCGGTGTCGGCCCAGACTGCTTCGTTCGATCCTACCGAACAGAAGATCAAGACCGACGACATCGAGTTTGCCGGTGCCCTGATCGGCCCGATCGATCCGGACTCCGAGATGGCCGGTCGTGTCGATGGCGTCCAGGTTGTCGAAGTCTCGCCCAACAGCCCGGCATGGGTTGCCGGTCTGCGTCCCGGTGACGTCGTGACCGAAGTTGCACGCAACAAGGTGACGACGCCTGATGAGTTCGCTGACGCCATCGCTGATGAAGAGGACGGCCGTGTCGCCCTCCACATCCGCCGCGGTGACCAGGCTTTCTACATTCTGATCTGAGTGAGATCCGGCTCTGCTATGGCAGGGCCGGTTCCCTCGACCCTTTTTGGGGAGCGACCCCGGATCAACCGGGGCGTGGTTGGCCAACCTCTTCTTGGGGCGGGATCGAAAGATCCCGCCCCTGTTTATTTGTCTAGTCTCAGGCGCCGTCACTCGCTCCGTTCGTTTGGCTAACGCGCCGTTGGCGCGCCGGTACAGTCGTACCGGTCGGCCGCCGCTTCACTCTCGCCGCCGAACGCAATCACTGAGGGTGGTTGTTTCTCCAGTCCCATCCACATCTACAGCCGTCATGCCCCCACTTGATGGGGGCATCCATCCCGGACCCTGCCGGTCCTCGCCGGCGGGAGATGGACCGCCGGTCAAGCCGGGCGATGACGGGATGGCAAGCACAGAATCACACCGAGGTGGTACATCTGGCGGGAGGTCCCGTTAGGGGCCGCCGGCGCTTGAGGCTCAACAACTAAGCCGCCTCCAGCTCTCCCTTGCGTTCTTCGACAATCAGGTCCGCGTCGCGTCCGCTGAGCTCCTGGAGGTGGTCATACTTTGCACTGAAGTAACCGACACCCTGGGTCAGCGACCGCAGTTCGCTGATGAGGTCCTGGATTTCACCCTGGGGCATGTGAGCCGTGACGGAATCCCAGCCCGTCCAGCCTTCCCGTGCCTCATAACCCAGGAGCTGGCCGCGCCGGCCGGTCACCAGTTGCTGAACTCTGGAGGTCGCACCGTTGGGCGCATGGATATGAACTTCCATGATCGGTTCCAGCAGGATCGAACCGCAATTGGGCATGCCTTCTGACATCGCCAGGCGTGCGGCGAGCTTGAACGCCATCTCATTGGAGTCGACATCGTGGTACTTGCCGTCGAACACTTCGACCGCGACATCGACAACCTCGAATCCCAACGGTCCCTGGACGAGATATTCCTTCACGCCGTTTTCGACTGCGGGAATGTACTGCCTGGGAATGTTGCCGCCGGTCACCTTGTTGGTGAACTCGAAGCCGGTGCCGCGGGGCAGGGGTTTGATGTTGATCTGGACGTCACCGAACATGCCGCTGCCGCCGGTCTGGCGTTTGAAGCGTCCATGCTGGGTGGTCGGCTTGCGGATCGCTTCGCGATAAGGCACGCGCGGTTTGCCCGATACGACCTCGACCCCGTAACGGTTGCGCATCTTGGCGAAAGCAACCTGCAGATGCATGTCGCCCTGACCCCACAAAACGAGCTGATGAAGGTCGGAATCCTGTTGGGGTTCGATCGAGGGGTCTTCTTCGTGGATGCGCTGCAGCGCGGTCGCCATCTTGACCTCGTCATCACGCTTGGCGGCATGAATCGAAAGTCCGTAAAGCCGTGGCATCGGTTCGGCTCGTGGATAGGCGTTTGCCTCATCGGGGACATCGCTGCCGATCATCAGGGTGTCGCCGGTATGGGCATGCTCCAGCCGGGCGAAGGCCACGATGTCGCCTGCATCGGCATGATCGACCTTGTCCTGATGGGCGCCCATCATCCGGTAGACACCGCCGATGCGTTCGCCATTGACGGTATCGCCATCCCTAATCGTTCCGCGCCAGACGCGCACCAGCGAAAGTTTGCCGCCATGCTGGGTGTTGAAGGTCTTTAGAACCTGAGCGGCGGCAGGACCGTCGAGGCCGTGGTTGGCCGCGCGGTGATCGGGTTCGGGCGCCCAGTCGACAATCTCCTGGAGCAGGCGGCGCACCCCGTATTCCTGCTCGGCGGCACCGATCAGGACCGGCGCGATCTTGCAGTCGTCGAAGGCTGTGCGCAGATCGGCCACGACTTCTTCGATCGAGGGGGCTTCATCCTCGAGTATCTTCATCATGAGCTCGTCGTCGAAATCGG
The DNA here is from genome assembly GCA_018700655.1 of Rhodospirillaceae bacterium. Lineage (GTDB taxonomy): Bacteria > Pseudomonadota > Alphaproteobacteria > SP197 > SP197 > SP197. The sequence goes on from JABIUG010000238.1 coordinate 12,088, forward strand.
CCAGCGTTTCGAGCATCATGGAGCGTGCTTCTTCCTCGCGGTCCTTGACGCTGTCGGGCATTTCGATCACGTCGGATGCGGCACCCGAATGATATTGGTAGGACTTCTCGGTCACGAGATCGACGTAACCGGTGACGTCTTCACCACTACGGATCGGAACCTGCGTGATCAACAGCGGCGTTTCCGAGACATCCTGCATGGCAGGAAGTAGATCGCGCATCATGGTCGCGGTTCGATCCATCTTGTTGATGAAGACGATATGGGGAATCTGGTTCTGTTCGAGAAACTTGAAGATCGGGCCCAGGGTCGAGGCACGTTCGACAACGGGTTCATAAACCACGACAGCAGCATCGACCCCCATCAGGGCCAGGCGCGCTTCGGATTGGAATTCGATCGAGCCCGGGCAATCGATGAAGTTGATGGTTGTGCCCTCGAAATCGACATGGGCAGCACTGATTTCGGTGCTCATGTTACGTTCGCGCGCTTCGGGCGCCGAATCGCCAACCGAGTTGCCGTCTTTGACCGAACCTTTGCGCCCGATCGCGCCGGCGGCAAACAACATACTCTCCAGGAGCGTCGTCTTGCCGCTGAGCGACGGGCCCACAATGGCAACATTCCTAACGTTTGGCATGATTCCTCCCCGCGTGTTTTCACGACGCCCGACCGCTCGCGAGCACGCCAACGGGGCAGGCGTCTCTTGTCCTCAAGACGGTAGTGTGATGGAACGCGGGCTGCAACGCCTATTGCGGAGCCGAGCATGACCCAAGCCACGTTGCCCATCGTCGAGCGACCTTCTCCCAACCACGGGGAACGCAGGGGCGGGCTTGGCGTTACCATGCTGGTTCTGCACTACACCGGCATGCCGACCGCCGAAGGGGCAGTCGAGCGCCTTTGTGATCCGGCCTCCAGCGTCAGCGCGCACTACGTTGTCGATGATGAAGGCACGATACTGCGTCTTGTGGCCGAGGATCGGCGCGCCTGGCACGCCGGTGTCGGACGGTGGCGGGATCAGGACGATATCAACAGTGTTTCGATCGGGATCGAGATCACCAATCCCGGCGACCGTGCGTTTCCGCAACCACAGATGACGGCCGTGGCGACGTTGTCGCATGGGATCATCAAACGTCACGGGATTCCCGCCCGCCATGTGCTTGGCCATTCGGATGTCGCGCCGGGGCGCAAGCAGGACCCCGGCCCGTTGTTCGACTGGTGCTGGCTGGCTGGGGAGGGCGTGGGCCTGTGGCCTGCCGGGGCGACCATGCCAGGACGCGATTTTGTCCTGGGTGACAGTGGTGAAGATGTCGAGCGGTTCCAGGCTGCGCTCGCGACCTTCGGCTACGGGCTGGTTGCCGACGGGCGTTACGGCCCCGTGACGGCAACCGCGGTGACGGCCTTTCAGCTTCACTTCAGACCGGGTCGCATCGACGGTCATGCTGACGCAGAAACCCGCGACAGGTTGGCTGGTGTGTTGGCGCAAGCCCTCATCTGACCGGATCGCTGTGCACCGGAAGCATATCGGGCGAAGTGGCTTCATCTTCAAAGATGCGTTCTTGCGCAATGCGTTGACCGCGTCGGAACAAGCGACTACCAAGCCCGCAGGGTCAGGCGGCCGGGTGGTCGCTGGCCGGTGTTTATGCGCCGGTTGGAGGAAAGTCCGGGCTCCACGGAAACACGGTGCCGGGTAACGCCCGGCGGGGGCGACCCCAGGGAAAGTGCCACAGAAAGCAAACCGCCTTTTGGTTCGCCAAATGGTAAGGGTGAAAGGGTGCGGTAAGAGCGCACCGCGGCTGCGGCGACGCAGGCGGCACGGGTAAACCCCACCGGGAGCAAGATCGAATAGGGGTGGCGCGCCGGGAGTAATCCCGGCAGGTGCGTTTCCGACCCAGCTACCCGGGTTGATCGCGTGAGGCGTTCGGTAACGGGCGCCCCAGATGAATGGCCATCGGCCGGCCCGTGTGGTTGGTCACAGAACCCGGCTTACAGGCCGCCTGACCCTCTTTCGACACAGCTTGCGAACGCCAAACGGGACGTGGGCAACACGAAAATAGAACAAAACATGATCATTTGTCAATTACCCTATATGGTGATTCAACTCTTAATAGCCACAACATATTGTAGCTTGATTGCGTGTGAGCGCTTTAAGAGATTCTCAGAAGGCTGAATTACCAAGTTATCCCAATGACTTACGTAGAGCTTCCATTGACGCCCATGCTTGCCCATGCTATCCCATTCTGTCCCAAATTATTTCTAGCTCTGGCCATTTCGGCCAAAGCGGCAAGCCCGGGACATGGTTTTGCTAGAGAGGTGTCGCCGTGCCGGTCTTCGTCGGTACGCATATCAACAAGATCGATCGGAAGGGCCGGGTATCCGTGCCTGCCCAGTTCCGCTCGACTTTTGGCCAGGCGATCACCGGCGGCGCATTTGCCATGCGCTCGATCACCGGGGTGCGCGCGCTCGACGTTTTTACGCCCGATACCTTCTCCGAACTTGCAGCCAGCATCGAAAACCCGTTCGGCGAAGAACATGAAGATTTCACCAATGCGATCTTTGGCGCTTCGCAGCATCTGAGCTTCGATGCCGAGGGCCGCGTCATGCTGCCCGAACTGTTCCGGACGTTTGCCGATATCAACGATCAGGTCTGTTTCATCGGGCGTGGCAATTACTTCCAGATGTGGGAGCCACAGGCAGGGATTGCCCAGCAGGATGAAGCCTTCGGGCGTGCCGTCCAGAATCGCGCCAACATCCGTCTGCGGCTTGGTGGTCGCGGGGATGGTGCCACATGACCGGCCTCGCAACCTACGGCGGGCATGTGCCCGTGTTGCTCGACCAGGTGATCGCTTCCCTGACCCCTCGGGATGGCGACACCATGGTCGATGCAACCTTCGGCGGGGGCGGTTACAGCGCCGGTCTGCTTGATGCCGCCGATTGTTGTGTGCTCGGGCTCGATCGTGATCCCGACGCGGTGCGACGCGGGCAGGCACAGGCCTCGCGATGGGGTGACCGGCTTTCGGTCGTCGAGGGCCGTTTCTCGACGCTAGAGCAGACAGTGAACGAACAGGTTGGCGGGCAGGTCGATGGTGTCGTGTTTGACCTTGGCGTTTCGTCCTATCAGCTCGATGAAGCGCACCGTGGGTTTTCCTTCCGGCATGACGGTCCGCTCGACATGCGCATGGGTGCAGATGGCAAGAGCGCTGCCGATGCCGTCAACCATCTCGACGAAGCCGAGCTTGCCGGTCTGATCGGCCGGCTGGGCGAGGAACGTCGCGCCCGGGCTGTGGCGCGCGCGATCGTGGCGGCACGCAAGGAAGCCCCGATTGCCCGGACCCTGGAACTGGCCGAGATCGTTCGCGGCGTTGTGCGTCGCTCGCCCGACGGGATTGATCCTGCAACCCGGACATTTCAGGCTCTGCGCCTGTGGGTCAACGACGAGCTGGGCGAACTCGAGCAGCTCGGCGCCTCGCCGTTCTATGTCAGCGCGATCGATACCGAAGTAGCGGCCGTAGATGACGATGTTGTCCCAGACGCTCAGATCAACGTCGAGGTTGTCATCCTGGGCGACCACCCCGAGCTGGGAGCGGATGGTCGCGCCATCGACTTTGGGGTCAAGGCCGAAGACCTCGAGCGTTCCCTCCGTAACCGGTGAGGTGCATCCCAACATCCGCATCGCCGATGTCTTGCCGGCCCCGTTCGGG
>JABIUG010000239.1 GCA_018700655.1 Rhodospirillaceae bacterium
CGGCGGCGGCAATGATGTCATCGGCACGGAACCATTCGGGCGTGCCGTAGTCGAGTCCCTGGATGGCGCGACCGGCGAAATCCCTGGCGCGGTCCATTTCGCCACGCAGAAAGTGCATTTCAGCCCGGGCGACATGGGACTGTGGCTCCATTTCGAGCTTGCCATAGGCTTGTCCCAGTAGATGCCAGGTTCGTGGTGAGTCTTCCTCGTACCGGCGCGCCACCGTCAGCTCTTCCACGGCCAGCTCCCAGGAGGCGGGATCATCGAACTGAAGCAGGGCCTGGGCCAGGCCAATGTGCAGCAGTGGTTGGTCCGGCGCCAGTGCGACGGCGCGTTCATAGGACGGGATCGCTTCAACAACGCTGCCGGTGTCATAGAGCATTTGACCGCGCAACTCGTGGAAGTACGGATTTTCTGGCTCTTCGGCCAACAAACCATCGATCAGTTCCAGGGCCTCGTCCATCAGGCGTTCCTGGTACTTGGCGATCGCCCAGGCGTAGCGCGAGTAAAGATCGGCATCGCGGTTGGGATAATGCAGATAGGTCGTGCGTGGCGGCTCCAGAAAGCCGAACAGCTTGGCGACCATGCGCCGCTGCCGGTCGACCAGATCGGGAGGCGAAACGGCATCGGCATAAGCCGAGCGTTCGATATGGGCATCGATCGCCCGGACACGCTCGGTGCTCAGTGGATGGGTCAGGAAATAGGGAATTTCCGGGTTGGTCAGCAGGAGCTCGTTTTCCGAAAGCGTCGCCATCATATCGCGCAGACCTTCGGCCGATTGACCGGTCGCTTCCAGAAAACGCAGCCCGGCCTGGTCGGCCGCTGATTCCTGCGTCCTGGCATAGGTCAGGAACTGGCGCTGGCCGATCTGGCTGCCACTGGCCATGATCGCGACACCGGCCGCGCCGCCGCCCAGAACGCCCACCGCCACACCCAGAATGGTCGAGAGCAGGACCATCGCCGAGGCGTTTTCGTAAGCACCTCTGACGCGGGCCAGATGGCCGCCCGAGAGATGCCCGGTTTCATGCGCGATGACGCCGATCACCAGATTGGGGTCTCGGCTTTCCATCAGCAGGCCGCTGAACAGGAATAGATGCCGGCCATTGGCAACAAAGGCATTCAGCACATTGTCGTCGACCAGGTGAATTTCGATGCTTTCGGGGTTGAGGTTTGCAGCCTCGAACAGCGGTACGGCATAAACCCGGATCGTGTCTTCGATTTCGGCATCGCGGAACAGAGACAGCGATTGCGCCGACGCAGGGGAGACCGACCACGGCCCGCCCAGGCCAAGCGCAAGGCAAAGCACCGCAACGATCGTGCGGCGCGATGTGAACCATTGGAGAAACGTGCTGAGCATCCTGTCGTTCGGTCCCTGCTTCGTTTGAAGCGGCTTTCGATTATCCGATTTCCCGTACTTTGACGAGCAAATCAAATCACCAATTGTAGCAAAGGCGTGCAGTGACATGCCTGCGTCACACGGGTTTCGCCGTGGTCATGCCGGTGATATCTTCCGGCGCGGTGTCGCGATTGCGCGATGACCGTTCTGCGGTTTGGGCCTGCGCCAAGGATGGCTGCCGGGCGCCAGATCCCCAATGTGAACAACAGGCCCAATGTGAACAACAGGATTGCCGGGAGCCCCATGGGGAGCGTCTTTAGACAACGTGGCGTGATCGGGCGTGTGATGCGCCGTTGTGCGACAGGCATTGCCCTGGCCGCCGCCGTGACCGCCTGCGATACGATCGAGGAAACCTTCAGCGACGGCTCGACGACGCAGGGCGTTCCGATTGCCGATGGGTTTTTCGGCGGTGTGGCCGGGGACGACCCGCGTTCCGTCCTGGCTGCGCGCGAGGCCCTGGCACGTGGTGGCACGGCAGCCGACGCGGCTGTTGCGTATTTCTTCATGGCGGCCGTGAGTTATCCTTCGACCTCGTCGCTGGCAGCCGGCGGTGTCTGCATGGTCTACGATGAAAGCAGCAATCAGACCAAGCTGATCGATTTCCGCAATGCACCGGTTGCCACCGATGACGCCTTTGTCACGCGCCCGACGGCTGTTCCGGGTGCGGTGCGCGGCCTCTTCCTGCTGCACGCCGGAACGGGTTATCTGGCATGGCAGGATCTCGTCGCGCCAGCCGAGCGGGCAGCACGATTCGGCATTCCGGTATCGCGTGCCCTTGCTCGTGACCTTGCGCTGGTCGGCGGCGCACTGCTCGAAGATGAAGCAGCACGCCGTCTGTTCGGCCACGCCAATGGCGGTGTCCTGCAAGAAGGTGACAATCTCGTCCAGCTTGATCTCTCGGGCATGCTGTCGTTCATCCGCACGCGCGGCGCAGGCGACTTTTATGTCGGTTACGCGGCACGCCAGTTCTCCGAAGCGGTCCAGACCATCGGTATTCCGCTGACCTTTGATGATATGCGTGACTACAAGCCGGTCGAACAACTCGAGACCTATCAGACCACCGTTTCGCAGGTGATCCTGGGTGCGGAAGCCAACGTGCATGTGCCGGGGGCCGGCTTCGACTCCGGCTCCTCGGTGCTGGCGGCCTTCGAAATGTTGCGCGAGAACAACGCACTCTCGCAGCCTCACAATTCCGGCGCGGCCGATCATCTGATCGCCGAAGTCGCCCTGCGCACGGCAGTGGCGCGCACGATGCGACCGGGCGAACCGCCTGATCCCGCGTTCGACGCCCTCCTGATGGCGAACTATTCGCCTGCCCGTGCGACGCCGATCAGTGCCTTGCCGGCGTCTCCGTCGATCCTGATGGAAAGCCCGGCGACGTCCAGCATCACGGCGGTCGACAGCTTTGGCAATGCCGCTTCCTGTGTTTTCACCATGAACAACCTGTTCGGTAACGGCAGGGTCGCGCCCGGTACGGGAATCATTCTTTCGGCCTCGCCCGGCGGGAACCGGGGCGATGGTCTTTCGCTGTTGCCCGTCATCGTGGTCAACGAGACGGTCCGCGAGGTTGTCTTCGCCGGATCGGTTTCCGGTGGCGTGGTTTCCGCGCCCGTCATGGCGACGGTGATGGCACAGCTTCTCGAGCCTGAAGAGACGTTGGCGCAGGCCGTGGACCGGCCGCGGGTGTTCCATCCCGGTGAACCCAATGTCGTTGTCGTTGAGCCGGCAGCCGGCGAGACGGTGGTCGCCGAACTGGTCGCGCGCGGCCATGAAGTCAAAGTCGTGCCCGAGCTGGGCAGGGTCAACGCGATCTATTGTCCCGAAGGCCTGCGCAACGGTTCGGAAAGTTGCAGCTTCAAGACGGACCCCAGGGCCTTTGGCCTAGCGGTCGGCGGCTAGAGCCGCCACGGCGCGCGCCAGCAAGCGGTCATGGCTTTGAAGATTTCGCAACGCGGGCATGTGCCGCCTTTCCTGGTGATGGAGGTCATGCAGGCCGCCGCCGACCGGCTGGCAAGCGGCCGTGATGTCCTGCATCTAGAAGTCGGCCAGCCCGGCACGGCCGCGCCGCGCGGCGTGCGGGAGGCGGCCAAGCGGGCGATCGACAACGAACGCCTCGGTTACACGGTGGCTCTGGGCATCGATCCGTTGCGTGAGGCGATCGCGCACCATTACCTTGATTTCTATGGCCTGACGGTACCGCCCGAGCGGATCGTGGTGACGACCGGGTCTTCGGGTGGGTTCCTGCTTTCGTTTCTGGCGTGTTTTGATCCCGGTGACCGGGTCGCGCTGGCTGAGCCGGGTTATCCCTGTTACCGCAACATCCTTGAGGCGCTGGGTCTGGAGGCGGTTGCCCTGCCGGTCGATCATGACACACGGTTCCAGCCGACCGTCGCGATGCTCGAAGCGCTTGATGCACCGATCGACGGGCTGATCCTTGCCAGTCCGTCAAACCCGACGGGGACCATGGTTTCGCCGGCCGAACTGGAAGCCGTGGCCGGGCATTGCCGACGATCGGGCATCCGGCTGATCTCCGACGAGATCTATCACGGTATTTCCTATGGCATGGAAGCAGCGACAGCGGCCGCGATCGACAGCAACACCGTGGTGATCAACAGCTTCTCGAAATACTTCTCGATGACGGGCTGGCGCATCGGCTGGATGGTCGTGGGTGAAGACCTGGTGAAACCGATCGAGCGGCTGGCACAGAACTTCTTCATTTCGCCGCCGACGCTGTCGCAACATGCCGCGGTGGCGGCGTTCGACTGCCGCGACGAACTCGACGCCAACATTGCGGTTTATGCCGCCAACCGCGATCTGCTGCTCGAGGAATTGCCGCGCGCCGGCTTGACCCGGTTGAGCCAGTCCGATGGTGCGTTCTACATCTATGCCGATATCTCCGAACACACCGATGACAGCGAAGCGTTCTGTCGCGCGCTGCTCGATGAGACCGGCGTCGCGGTGACGCCGGGGCTCGACTTTGATCCCGTGCGGGGCTCGCGCTCGATGCGGATATCGTATTCGGGAAGCACTGCCGATATGGCGCAGGCGGCCAGGCGCATGGCCGATTGGCTCGCCCGGCGTTGAATGCAAAACTGCCCCGGAACCATCATAGTTTCCGAGGCGGTAAACGCTCCAATCGGATCGTAAAAAAGGTTGCGCCACTTGTGGCGCAACCTTTTTGCGTGAATCCGATCTGGTTCAGAGAGGTAGAGCAGATTCACGCGTTAGGCCTGTATCGCAGGCGATGCAGACTTAACGCGATCTGCTCTAATCGGGATTGACGATTTTCTGCCACCAGCCACGGCGTGCGGGTGCAGCAGGTGCCGGCTCTTCGACCGGGGCGTCTTCTTCAGCAGAACCTGCATCGGTCGTGACCTCAACCTGATCTGCTCCAACCGCAACCCTGGTAGTGGTTACACCTTCGGAGGCAACCGGCTCGGGTTGTTTCTCTGATTCCTGCTCGGGCTCGGGGTCACGCTCGGCAACCGGCTCGACGGCGGGTTCCTCTGCTGAGGGCTCGGCCTCGACGCTTGCTTCAGACGCATCATCAGCCGCTGCGGTTTCGTCGCTCTTCTTGGCACGGCTGCGCCTGCGATGGGGCTTGGGTTTGTCCTGGGCCTCTTCGGAGGTCGCTGCTTCTTCGTTTCCGCCTTCGCCTTCGGCTACCTGAGCCTCACCGTTCTCGGTGTTTTCAGCGTTGTTGTCATCGCTGTCACCCCGACCACGCCGGCGCCTGCCGCCGCGTTTGCCGCGCCGCCGCCGCTTGCGTTCGCCGTCTTCCCTGTCGTCGCCCGACTGTGTCGAGGGTTCGCCATCGCGTGACTCACCGTCGTCATCGTTCGTGCTGTCGGCTGTGCGTGCCTCGGTGTCACCATCGTCGTTGCGATCCTTGCGCCGCCGCCGCCGACGTTTGCGTTTTTTGCCACCATCTTCCTCGTCATCGGCCTGACGGGTTTCATTCGCGGGGCGCTCGCTCGTTTTCTCTTCGACGGCGTCTTCCTGGATGGGTCTGGCCGACGGGGTCACGACCTCGACGCGGAAGTCCGGCGCGATCAGCGTATCGTCAGCAGCGACCACAACCGTGAGCGCGTGACGTTCTTCGATATCGATCAGGGCCAGACGTTTTTCGTTCAACAGGTAAAGCGCGACCGAAGTCGGCACCAGAACACGGATCGATGCAGCCCGGCCCTTGATCGCTGCGTCTTCGATGCCGCGAAGGACGTGGAGGACGGTCGATTCCGTCGAGCGTTGATAGCCTGAGCCGCCACAATGGGGGCAGGCATCCGAAAGGGCTTCCTGGAAGCTGGGACGAAGGCGCTGACGCGACATTTCCATCAGGCCGAAGCCGCTGATCCGACCGATCTGGATGCGGGCACGATCGGGCTTGACCGCTTCCTTCACCTTGCGTTCAACCGTGCGTTCGTTGCGGTTCTCGTCCATGTCGATGAAATCGATGACGATCAGCCCGGCAAGATCACGCAGGCGCAACTGCCGCCCGATCTCGGCCGCAGCCTCGACATTGGTTTTCACCGCCGTCTCTTCGATGTTGCGTTCTTTGGTCGAGCGCCCGGAGTTGACGTCGATCGCAACCAGAGCCTCGGTCTGGTTGATCACGATGTAACCGCCCGACTTCAGCTGCACGACCGGGCTGTGCATGTCCTCGAGCTGGCTCTCGACCTCATAGCGATGGAACAGCGAGGTCGCTTCCTTGTAGGGCTTCACCCTTGCCGCATGGCTCGGCATCAGGAGCTTCATGTAGGTCTTGGCCATCTTGTAGCCTTCGTCACCCTCGACCAGGATCTCGTCGATATCCTTGGCATAGAGATCGCGGATGGCCCGCTTGATGATGTTGGCTTCTTCATAGATCAGGGATGGCGCGGTGGCCTGCAGTGTGGCGGAGCGAATCTCCTCCCACTGCTTCAGGAGGCTGTTGAAGTCGCGCTTGATCTCGAGCTTGGTGCGGCCCTGTCCGGCGGTACGGATGATCAGACCCATGCCTTCGGGCACTTCCAGTCCGGCAGCGACTTCCTTGAGACGGCGACGCTGTTTTACATCGGCGATCTTGCGCGAGATGCCTCCGCCCCGCGGGGTGTTGGGCATCAGAACGCAATAGCGCCCGGCAATCGAAAGATAGGTCGTGAGAGCAGCGCCCTTGTTGCCGCGCTCTTCCTTGACGACCTGAATCAGAACGATCTGGCGCCGCTTGATGACTTCCTGGATGCGATAGCCGCGTTTCAGGATTGCGGCATGCATGGCCGCTTCGGCGCGCTCGCCCTCGTCTTCATTGCTGGGCTTGCGTGAACGGCGGCGGCCGCGTGAGCGTGACCTGGGACGTTCGGCTGCTTCGGTACTGGCTGGGGAATCGGCCTTGGCCGTTTCGCCGTCATCATCCTCGGCCGCGACATCGTCGCCGTCCTGCTCATCAGATTCGCCAGCATCTTCCTGCGCGGCGGCCTCGCCATCGTCGCCGGCTTCCTCGCCGTCTGCTGCTTCGGCGTCTGCTTCCACGTCACCGGAAGCCTTGATATCGCCAGCCTCATCGTCTGAGGCCTCGTTGGGTGCTGCGGCATCGTTCTCAATGACCACGTCGATGACTTCGACGCTTTGATCGTCGTCGCCGTTATCGTTCGAGGCTTCGTCGTCATCGTCGTCGCTCTGTTGGGTGCTGGTCTCGTCGTCATCACCCTGGTCGTCGTCATCATCCGCGCTGACGGAATCGCCGTTGTCGTCATCATCGGCAACATCGTCTTCGGCGACATCATCCTCGGCTTCGCGATTGGCTTCCTCGACCAGGCGTGCCTGTTCGGCGGCAAGCTCTTCACGATCCGATACCGGGATCTGGAAGTAATCCGGGTGAAACTCGCTGAAGGCGAGAAACCCGTGGCGGTTGCCACCATATTCGACAAAGGCTGCCTGCAGCGACGGCTCGACCCGCGTCACTTTCGCCAGATAGATGTTGCCCTTGAGCTGGGACTTTATCGCGGATTCAACGTCAAATTCCTGTAGCTCACGGCCGTCGGAGACGGCCACACGGGTCTCTTCCCGGTGGCCCGCGTCGATCAACATACGTTTGGTCATTGGGAGTCCATCTTTCGCCGACAGCGCGCGAGCATCCGCTTCCGAAGAAACGTGCCGGCGCTGTCTTGGTTGTGCGTGATCCCCGACCGGTCCAGTTCGTGGCTGCGTCCGTCGTGCGGACGTCGATCATCATGCCGTCGCGTAGGGCGGTCATGGGTACGATCGTGCCTTTGGTTAGTGCGGTAGAGGGGGTCACGGTGATCCTTTCTTGTGCGGCATAGGGGCCGCGACTTGCCGATCAGTGTCAATCATGATTCAATAGCGATGCATGAAATCCATTACTTTCAAGGGCATAGCGCCTATAATGAAAGCAACGGCTGAACGGGTAAGGCTATCATAGTATGACGTTCCCACGCGCGACAACCATCAGTTCACGGCCGAAGGTGAGAATTCTTCTCGCTCTTGTCCTGGTGATGGCGTCCTGCGTCCTGTTTTCGAACGCTCCGGCGCAGGCCGACACACCGGAAGTGACGGGCGTTCGTGCGGGTATAAATGGTGAAGCCACACGTTTCGTTCTGGAACTATCGGAGGCGGTCGACTTCGAGGTCTTCACGCTCGACAACCCCGATCGCGTGGTGGTCGATCTGGAGACCGTCGACTGGAGCCTGCCGGCAGACAACCACCGGCTCGACACCGGCACGATCACGAGCTTGCGGTATGGTGACTTCGATGCGGAACGCTCGCGCATCGTGCTTGATGTATTGGGACCTGTGGTGGTGCGTGCCGCCTTCCTGCTCGAGCCGTCATCTGGGTTCGGTTATCGCTTTGTGCTTGATCTGGAGCCACGCGCGCCAGACGAGGTGGTCGAGGCGAGCCTGGCCGACCCGGCAACTGTGATCGATGCGATCGTTTGGGACGGCCCTCCGCTGCCTGCGATCAAGCCCGAGCCGACCGTCTACATCATCGCAATCGACGCCGGGCATGGTGGCGTCGATCCGGGCGCCATCGGCGCCAGCGGCACCTTCGAAAAGCAGGTGACGCTGATTGCAGCGCAGGATTTGAAACGTCTCCTGGAAGCAACCGGAAACTATCATGTCGTGTTGACCCGGGACGACGACGAATTCCTGCGTCTGTCCGATCGGGTCACGCTGGCACGTGCGGCCGAGGCAGATCTGTTCATCTCGATCCATGCGGACTCGATTGATGATCCCAGTGTGCGCGGCGCCGGGGTCTACACTCTCTCGGAGACGGCATCGGACAAGGAAGCCGAAGCGCTCGCCAGCCAGGAGAACAAGGCCGACCTCATCGAGGGCGTCGATTTCATCAACATCGCCTACGACCCGGTGACAACGAATATCCTGATCGACCTGGCACAGCGCGGGACGACCAATGCATCGTCGGAATTTGCCGAACTGCTGACCGATGAACTCAACGATACGGTGACGATCCGCGGCAATGCTCATCGCTTCGCCGGCTTCCGTGTGTTGAAGGCGCCCGATGTACCATCGATCCTGCTCGAGATGGGCTACATGTCGAATCCGCAGGAAGAGCGCAACATGTTGGATGCCGCCTATCGCGAGCGCTTCATGGGTGCTGTCGTTGATGCGGTCGACGCGTTTTTTGCGACCCGCGCGCCCTGACGTCGGCTGAGGGCTGGTTGGACGTGTCACTTCTGCGCCACATTGGATGCGTAGAGAAAACCCCGGACGTCATGCTAAGAGGGCGTCACGACAGCGGGCGGACGAAGGACAGACACCTTGGCGAAAACGACTGAAGCCAAGCCGAAGAAAAAACGGCGCTGGGTGCTGCGCATCCTGCTGGTCCTGATCGCCCTTGGATTCCTGGGCGCGATCGCGGCCGGTGGTGTGGTGGTTTATGCGTTTTATCACTACGGCACCGACTTGCCCGACCATCGCATGCTGGCCGATTACGAACCGCCGGTGGCGACACGCATCTACGCCGGCGATGGTAGCCTGATGGCGGAGTTTGCCGTCGAGAACCGTGTCTTCGTCCCGATCGAGGCGATTCCAGCCGTGGTGCGCAATGCGTTCATCGCCGCCGAGGATCAAAATTTCTATGAGCATCGCGGGGTCGACCCGATTGGCATCATGCGGGCCGCGATTACGAACTTGCAGGCTCTGGGGGCAGGCCGGCGGCTTCAGGGTGCCTCGACGATCACGCAACAGGTCGCCAAGAATTTTCTGCTGACCAACGAAGTCTCATACGAACGCAAGATCAAGGAAGCGATCCTGGCGTTCCGGATCGAGGATGCGCTGAGCAAGGACCGCATTCTCGAGCTTTACCTCAATGAGATCTATCTCGGTTTTGGTTCCTATGGGGTGGCGGCTGCCGCGCTCAACTATTTCAACAAACCGCTTGATGAAGTCACCCTTGCCGAGGCTGCCTATCTCGCTGCGTTGCCCAAGGCGCCCAACAACTATCACCCGGTGAACAAGACCGAGAATGCGATCGAGCGGCGTAACTGGGTCATCGTGCGCATGGTCGAAGAAGGTTATGCCGCAACCGAAGAAGCGCTGATCGCACAGAACCAAACCCTGGGTGTCGACCTGACCGGCGCGCGCGAGCCGGTCGTTGCGGCATACGCGACCGAGGAAATCCGGCGCGAGATCGCCGAGCTCTACGGCAGCGATGCGCTCTATGAAGGTGGTCTTTATGTTCGCTCCACGATCGATCCGACGCTGCAGGATGCCGCCCGCCGCGCCTTGCGCGCGGGTCTTTCAGCCTATGACCGTCGACATGGTTGGCGTGGACCCTTGGCATCGATGGTGCTGGACGCCGACTGGGCCCAGAACCTCGCCAGCCTGATCCTGCCGGAAGATCTGGCGCCCTGGCGCATCGCCGCGGTGCTCGGCATGAACGAGGATGCTGTCGTGATCGGTTTCTCCGATGGCGTCAACGGGTTGATCCTGCTGGAAGACATGACCTGGGCTCGCGCACAGCTAGAGGATGGCGGCCTGGGTGGATCGGTCGGGAGGCCCTCCGATGCGCTCGCTGTCGGTGATGTCATTCTGGTCGAACAACTGGCCGAGGACGAAGAGCGCGATGTGCCTGAAGGCGCACCAATCTATGCCTTGCGTCAGTTCCCGGATGTCTCGGGCGGGATCATCGCGATGGACCCGCACACCGGGCGTATCCTGGCGATGGAGGGCGGTTTCAGCTTCGACGACAGCGAGTTCAACCGGGCGACCCAGGCGATGCGCCAGCCGGGTTCGGCGTTCAAGCCGTTCGTCTATCTGGCAGCACTTGATCACGGCTTTACGCCCGCGACCCTGATCGAGGATGCGCCGTTTGTTTATGACCCTGGCGAAGGCCAGGACATTTGGAAACCGGCGAACTATTCGGAAGTCTTCTATGGCCCGACGCCGTTGCGTATCGGGATCGAGAAATCGCGTAACCTGATGACGGTGCGCCTGGCCAACATCGTCGGTCCCCAGGTCGTGGCTGACTATGCCGCGATTTTTGGTGTGCTCGATGAAGGCCTGCCGTTTTATCTGCCGATGGCGCTTGGTGCTGCCGAGACAACTCTGCTGCGCATGACGACCGGCTATGCGATGATCGTGAACGGCGGAAAACGGATTGAGCCGGCCCTGATTGAACGCATTCAGGACCGTGACGGCATGACTATCTGGCGTCGCGACGAACGCCTCTGTGACGCCTGCGACAGCGATGCCTGGAACGATGCGATGGAGGTTCCGCTGCTGCCGGATCTGCGCGAACAGGTCGTCGAGCCCCAGACCGCCTATCAGATTGTTCACATTATGGAAGGTGTCGTGCAGCGGGGCACCGGGGTGCGCCTGCGCGAACTGGCCCGGCCCCTGGCGGGCAAGACAGGCACGACCAATGATAACCGCGACGCCTGGTTCATGGGGTTCTCGCCCGATCTGGCGGTTGGCGTTTACGTCGGGTTCGATCAACCCGAGACCCTGGGCAAACGTGAAACCGGTTCTTCGGTTGCCATCCCGGTCTGGAAGGCCTTCATAACCGAAGCGCTGGAACACGAGCCGATCATTCCGTTCCGAATTCCGCCTGACATTCGCCTGGTCAGGATCGATGGTGATCGAGGCCTGCTGCCGGGTGCGGTGACCGAACGGATCATCACCGAAGCTTTCCGCCCGGGAACCGAACCGACCGAAACCGCCGACAGCTACGTGATCTCGGCCGATGATGTGATCGATGGTTCGGACGTTTCGATCTCCGAAGTATACTGACCTCCAGAGTTGTGATTCCTGCTCTAATTTTCGCTGAAGGTTGACGCCGGACGCTGCTGCGGCCAGTTTCTGGCGCCCTCAGACATGGAGTTGTTGATGCGTTCAGAGATGGCCGACCTCAAAGATACGATCGAAGCTGGTCTCCTCCTTGTCCGGAGGCATCTTTGACTGGGATAACGCAGTCATAAGGCTCGACGAGGTCGAGCACCTCGCACAGGACCCCGATCTCTGGAACCGGCCCGAAAAAGCACAGACCCTGATGCGCGAACGTACGCAGCTCACGTCTGCGATCGAAGGTGTGCGCAAGCTCGAGACGGAACTTTCCGACAGCATTGAACTGGCCGAACTCGCAGAACTTGAAGGCGAGGATGAGCTGGTCGACGACGCGGTTGCTACGCTGCAGAAACTTGCGACCCTGGTCGAGAAGATGAGGATCGAAAGCCTGCTTTCGGGAGAGGCTGACAGTAACGACTGTTTTCTGGAGGTCCACGCCGGCGCCGGTGGCACGGAGAGCCAGGATTGGGCCCAGATGCTCCTTCGCATGTACACGCGCTGGGCTGACAGGCGCGGCTACAAGGTCGAGGAAATGGAAGAGAGTCCGGGCGAAGAGGCCGGGATCAAATCGGCCACGGTCAAAATCAGCGGGCTCAATGCCTATGGCTGGAGCAAGACCGAGACCGGCGTCCATCGCCTCGTCCGGATATCACCGTATGATTCGCAGGCGCGGCGGCATACCAGCTTTGCCAGCGTCGGGGTTTCTCCGGTTGTCGATGACAGCATGGATGTCGAACTCGAGGACAAGGACATCCGGGTTGATACCTATCGTGCGTCGGGTGCGGGCGGTCAGCACGTCAACAAGACCGACAGCGCGATCCGCATGACACATATTCCCACCGGCATCGCCGTGCAGTGTCAGAACAGCCGCTCGCAGCACCGCAACCGTGCCGAGGCGCTGACCATGCTGAAATCGCGTCTCTATGAACGCGAGTTGCGCATGCGCGAGGAACAGGCCCAGGCAGAGAACGCCGAAAAGAGCGACATCGGTTGGGGGCACCAGATCCGGTCTTATGTTCTGCAACCCTATCGGATGGTCAAAGACCTGCGTACCGAGTTCGAGACCAGCAACACCGATGCCGTGCTCGATGGCGATATCGATGCTTTCATCAGTGCGGCACTGGCCCACAGAATTGGCGGTGATGAAGATCAGGCCGAGGCTTCGTGACCGGTGTCACGAGGATAGTCTTGCGCGCCGTCCCAGCCTTGCTTTATCGTGCCGCATCGTTCATGCGATGACCGTTAGTCGTTGACGGGGGCGTCGTGGCTGGGATCCCATCTTGTGGGTCGGCTAGGGAATGGGGAGGCAGCATGACTGCACATTCACATGCGCGCCGCACGGCGCTTGCCGGTGTTATTGGCAACGTACTCGAGTGGTACGACTTCGCGGTCTATGGCTTTTTTGCCGTAACGATCGGCAAACATTTCTTTCCCACTGACGACCCGGCCGTATCGGTTGTGCTCTCGTTTGGCGTGTTTGCGGTCGGTTTCCTGGCGCGTCCGGTCGGAGCGCTGATCTTCGGTCACCTGGGCGATGTCATCGGCCGCCGTCGTGTCCTGATGATCTCGATCCTGATGATGGCGATACCGACGTTCCTGATCGGTGTCATGCCGACCTACGACACGCTTGGCGTGTTTGCGCCGATCATTCTGATTCTCCTAAGACTGGCGCAGGGCGCTTCGGTCGGTGGCGAGCTGACGGGCTCCGTTACCTTCATGCTCGAGGAGATGTCGGACAAAAAGACTCGTGGCCTTGCCGGAAGCTGGTCGTTCTCGGGCGCAGTCGCCGGCGTGTTGTTGGGTTCGGCGGTCGGCACCCTGGTCGTATCGGTGCTCGATGCTGATCAGGTTGCTGCCTGGGGCTGGCGCCTTCCTTTCCTGGCCGGCGTGGTGATTGCGATCTGCGGCTTTATGTTGCGCCGTGGTCTGGAGCACGAGAAACCGCCGGCCGCAGCAGAGGGCCGCAGTCCGATCCCGTTGTTTGATGCTCTTCGTGAACATCCCCGCGACATGTTGTGCGCCGTAGGCATTACCGCATTCACTGCCACCGGCTTCTATCTGATGTTCGTCTACATCACGACTTACCTCACCGGCGTTGTCGGTGAAACAGAAGCATTCGCGTTCGAAATGAACACGATCAACATGATGATCCTTGTCGTGATGATCCCGGTATGGGGCTGGCTCAGCGGAAAAATCGGCATTCAGAAGGTGTTGGTCGGTTCGTCGCTGGTGGGGATCGTGGCATCCATACCCTTGTTCACGTTGATGGATCACCAGCATCACATCATGGAGTTTCTTGGACAGTTCGGCATGGTGATGATCATCGCGCCGTTCCAGTCCTGTTTTGCGACGCGGATGGCGTTCCTGTTTCCGAAAGATTTGCGCATGAGCGCATTTTCCGTCACCTACAATATTGGTCTGGCGGTCTTTGGCGGTGCAGCCCCCGCTGCTGCGGCCTACCTGATCGAACAGCAGGTCGGCGGATTGTCGCCTGCCTATTTGCTGACAGGCGCTGCCGTGATCTCTTTCATTTCGTTGCTCGCAGCACGTCGTGATGAACCTGCGACTTGATCACATTGCAAGCGAGGGTCAAAATTCGACGATGCCAACCGAACGCCGCGATTCGCAGGAGCACATCCTGTATCTGCTTAAGACCAAGGGACCGCTGACCGCGCAGTCCCTGGCTGATGCACTCGGCATCACGGCGATGGGTGTGCGTCAACATCTTAAGCGACTGGCCGATGACGGTCTGGTCGCGCATCACGACGAGCATTCGGGCGTGGGCAGGCCTGCGCGGCACTGGTCACTCACTTCGCGAGGCAACGACCGTTTCCCTGACAGCCACGCCGACCTCACGGTCTCGTTGCTGGAAAGCGTCCGGCATGTGTTTGGCACCAAGGGAATGGACAAGCTGATTGATGCGCGCACCCGCGAACAGACCAAGCTCTATCGTGACTGTGTCGATCGCCGCCATTCGATTGAAAAGCGCCTTACCGCACTGGCTGAGCAACGCAGTGCCGAAGGTTACATGGCCGAGTGGCAGCGCGAAGACGATGGTGCCTATCTGTTGGTCGAAAACCATTGCCCTGTCCGTGCTGCAGCACAGTTCTGCCAGGGATTGTGCCGTTCTGAACTAGAGGTTTTTCGTGATGTTCTGGGCAAGGATGTCGAGGTCGAGCGGACTGACCACCTGCTTGCCGGCGCGCGGCGTTGTGCCTACCGGATCGTGTGGTTTTTCCAATCCGCGTAGTAGGATCGGTGCAGGTCGGCCTGTTCGCGGGCAGTGTTGTTGAACGGCGGTTTCAATGATCCCCTGAAGCGCTCGCGGACAAGAACTTTCCAAGTGCTCTCGGGATCGACCGAGCGTTCCTGACAGACATGGCGGAACCAGCGACTGCCTGCTGCAACGTGGCCGACTTCGTCGCGATAGATGATCTCCAGGATTGCCGCACTCTCCTCGTCACCGACGCCGCGCAGCCGCTCGATCATCGCCGGGGTGACATCGAGACCACGTGCTTCCAGCACCAGGGGAACGATCGCGAGGCGCGCCAGAAGATCGTCGCTGGTTTCCTGTGAAGCCTGCCAAAGCGAATCGTGTGCCGGCAGGGCGCCGTAATCGGAGCCCAAAGTGACCAGACGGTCGCGTAACAACAAAAAGTGATGGGCTTCATCGTCACCTACTGAAATCCAGTCGTCATAAAAAGCGACCGGCTGGCCGGGGAACCGTGCAGCGATGTCCCAGGCAAGGTCGATGGCATTGAATTCGATATGGGCCAGGGCATGCAGCAAGGCGATGCGGCCCCGCTGCGAACCAAGCGCCCGCCTTCTCGGCATGGCGGAAGGCGGTTTCAGTTCGGGATGATCAGGACGGGCGGGACGGTCTGCCACGGGGCCGTGCACAAGTGCGGGCCTGTCGTGGCGCCATCGTGCGGCAGCACTGCGCGATGCGGCAGCCTTGTCCAGGGGGGCGGCTTGCTGCAGGACCGTGTCAGCGAGAGTAGCGAGGGTTAGGCCTTCCTTCACGCCAGGTTGGTCGCAGCCTGTGTCACCGCCTCGACATGGCCCTTGACCCTGACCTTGCGCCAGACCTCGCGCACCACACCCTTGCCGTCGATCAGGAATGTTGCGCGTTCGATGCCCATGTAGGTCCGGCCATAGTTCATTTTTTCGACCCAGACGCCATAGGCCTCGCAGATCGCCCCGTC
>JABIUG010000240.1 GCA_018700655.1 Rhodospirillaceae bacterium
CGAGATGAACCGCGTCGGCATGATGGTCGACTGTTCGCACAACGCTTATCGCACCACGATGGAAGCGATGGAGATTTCGGTCGATCCCGTGATCTTTTCACACTCGAATTCGCGCGAACTCTGCGATCACGAACGCAATATCTGGGATGATCAGATCCTGGCCTGCGCGGCGACCGGCGGCGTGGTCGGGGTCAACGGCATCCACTGGTTTCTCGACGAAATGAACCCGGGGATCGAAGCCTTCGTGCGCCACATCGACTACATGGTGCAAAAGATCGGGCCGGCCCATGTCGGGCTGGGGATAGATTATGTCTTCGACGACGACACCCTGTTCGAGACCAAGGAAGCCAAGGGAAACTTCTGGCCAGACTCGCAATACGGCAACCGGCCCAAACGAGGGTACCTGCCGCCCGAGATTATGCCCGAGACGACCGAACGCCTGCTGCAACTGGGATATGGCGACGACGATCTGCACGCGATCTACGGCCTGAACTTCCTGCGTATGGCAGATCAGGTCTGGAAGTAACCGGCATGGGTTCAGCTGTGAAAGGGTCACTAAACATGTTCGAGGGAAAGGTCGCCATCATCACCGGGGCAACCGGCGGGCTGGGCGCACAACTTGTGGCGTCCTTCGCGGCGGAAGGCGCATTGATCGTGGCCGCCGGAATTGACGGGTTCCGAGGTGCCGCACTCGCCCAAGAACTCGGTGACAAAGGATGTTTCGTTGATGTCGACGTCACGGACCCGCAGGCCTGCAGCGCGGTCGTGGAGGCCGCCATCACTCGTTTCGGCCGTCTCGACATCCTGATTAACAATGCCGGCATCATCCATGTCGGCAACAGCGAAAATACCACACCGGACGATTGGCGCCGTGTCCTGTCGGTAAACCTGGACGGTCCGTTCTATATGTGCCGGGCGGCGATGGCACATCTGCGTGAATTCAAAGGCGCCATTGTCAACGTGGGATCTGATTTTTCGCTCGTAGGTGGTAACGATCTGGTCGCCTATTGCGCCAGCAAAGGAGGCTTGTTGCAGATGACCAAGGCCATGGCGCTTGATCACGCAGCGGAAGGTGTTCGGGTCAACATCGTCTGTCCCACGGTGATGGATACCCCCATGGTCGACGAACTCGCACGTCAGCTCGGCAACGATCCTGACGAGCAGCGGCGTGTTTATGACGCCATCCTCCCGACCGGGCGCATGATTGCAGTTGATGAAGTCGCCGACGCAGTGATTTTCCTGGCAAGTGCGAAGGCGCGCCACATCACCGGAACGTCTCTTGTCGTCGACGGTGGTGTTACGGCACGCTGATCAGGTGTTCTGACCGAACTGCTTCTTGCGTTCCCGGGCCCAGGCGTTGATCAGGCGGTCGGCCGTCAGTCCCATGAACGCGACGCACAGGCCGATCACGATGCCCTTGCCGGCATCCTGGAAGGTCAGAGCGCGGAAGATCTCCTGGCCCAGATCGCGCGTGCCGATGAAGGCGGCGATGATCACCATGAACAGGGCGAACATGATGGTCTGGTTCACGCCCAGCATGATCTCGGGGAAGGCCAACGGCAGGCGCACCTTCCAAAGAAGCTGCAAGCGTGTACAGCCCGACGTGCGGCCCGCTTCCTGAATCTGTTCAGGAACGTTGCGCAGGCCGAACATGGTATAGCGCACGGCCGGAATGGCCGCGTAAATCACGATGGCCGCGATCGCCGCGACGTCGCCCACGCGGAACAGCATGATCACCGGGATCAGATAGATGAACGACGGGAAGGTCTGGAAGGTGTCGCAGGCGAACTGCACCGCCTTGGCGCGCCACGCGGACCCTGCCGCCCAGATTCCGATCGGGACACCAATCAGGACGCAGATCACGGTCGCCACGCTCACCATGTAGGCCGTGATCAGGGCGCGTTCCCAGAACCCGGCGAACACGATGAACCCGATGAAGGCCGACACGACGGCCGCCAGCCGCCAGCCGCCCAGCATCCAGCCCGCCATCGCGGCAAGCAGGATGGCGGCCGGCCACGGGGTCCACTGGAAGGCCGTACGCAGGGGAATCAGGACGTGGACCAGCAAGCCGTCGCGGAAGATGGCCAGAGCATCGAAGAAGTGGACCTGAATGAAATCCACAATGCCGTCCCACAGGGGCGCCGTGGTGATGGCGGCTGATCGCGGCCATGAGACCGCCCACTCCGTGACAAGCCCCGCGAGCAGGGAAGCCACGACCACCCCGGCGGCTGCGATCAGATAGGGATGGCGTTTCCACCACGGCCCCTCCGGAGCGTGTTCGGGCTGCCGTCGTGCCAGCGCCTGGCTCAGGCGGTCCAACGTAATCGCCATCAGCACGATGGCGACACCAATCTCCAGCGCCTGGCCTATGCGCAGGGATTGCAGGCGGAACAGCAGGTCGTTGCCCAGGCCCTTGGCGCCGATGAACGAGGCGATCACCACCATCGCCAGGCACTGCATGATCACCTGGTTGACGCCGACCATCAGGGCGTTGCGCGCTGCGGGAATCTCCACTTTCAGCAGCATCTGCCGTTTCGTGCAGCCACCCATCACACCGGCCTCACGAACCTCGGGCGAGACGCCGCGCAGCCCCAAAAGCGTCAGACGTGCCATCGGCGGCATGGCAAACAGGATCGTGGCGATTGCACCGGCCTTGTGGCTGACGCCGATGAACACGGCAACGGGAATCAGATAGGAGAAGTGAGGCATCGACTGCATCACATTCAGGAACGGCGTCAGAATTTTCTCGAACCACGGTGCCTTGAATGCGGCGAGGCCAAGGCCCAGTCCGATCAGTCCGGCGACAGGAGCTGCGACCATGACCAGCGAGAAGGTCAGCATCGACGGCTTCCATTTGCCGAACAGCGCGAAGTAGACGAAACAGCCGCCGGCCAGCAGCGCCATACGCCAGCCGCCGATCCACCAGCCGATCACGGCAGCCAGCCCGGCGATCATGATCCAGGGCAGGGGCGGCAGCTTCCAGGGTTTGCGGAAGCCCGAGATGAGCACGCTCTCGGCAAAATCGAGCGGCGCCTCGATCAGTTTGGCAAGAAAGCGGGTCATGTCCTTGAAGGTGAACAGCCCGAAGATCTCGTCATCGCTCAGCGCCGCAACCACGGCGTTAATCCAGTCGATGAAGGGGATAGTCCAAGTCTCGGGCGGGACGATCAGGTTCTCCGGCAGTAGCGGCCGCAGGGCCATCAGAATCGCGAACGGTCCCAGCACCAGAGCGGCGCGGCGCAGGGTCCGGCCGTGATCGGTCGTGTCTTCAAGAATGCTGGGATCGATGGCGGTCACGGTCAGGCGTCCGGTGTGAACAGCGCGTCGATCACGTTTTTGCGGCTCACCGTGCCAACCAGGGCATTGTTGTCATCGACCACGCTCACCGGGGCGTCCTGTTCCAGGATCATGGCTGCGGCATCGGCGATCCGGTCGCTCTGGCTTACCCGGCGGTCGCCGACGACCTCGCCGGATGCCGGGGTCATGATCGTGTGAATGCGCAGGATCTTTTCGCGCGGCACGTTCTTTGTGAACTCGGCGACATAATCGGTCGCCGGGGCGGTGATGATCTCTTCGGGCGTGGCAAGTTGCTGGATTTCGCCTTCGAACATGATGGCGACTCGATCGGCGAGCCGGATCGCCTCGTCGAAGTCGTGGGTGATGAAGACGATGGTCTTGTTCAGCATCGACTGCAGCCGCAGGAACTCATCTTGCATTTCGTGGCGGATCAGCGGGTCGAGCGCCGAAAACGGCTCGTCGAGGAACCAGATATCGGGCTTTACCGCCAGGCTGCGCGCGATGCCGACACGCTGCTGCTGACCGCCGGACAGCTCGCGCGGATAGTACCGCTCACGTCCATTCAGACCCACGAGGTCGATGATCTCCGCTGCCCGCTGGCGCCGGGTCTGCTTGTCGATGCCCTGAACCTCCAGCGGGAAGGCCACGTTTTCGAGTACGGTCCGGTGCGGCAGCAGGGCAAAGTGCTGGAACACCATACCCATCTTGTGACGACGCAATTCGATCATGTCCGATTCGCTCGCCTTGGCGAGGTCCTGGCCATCGATCGAGATTTCGCCCGCCGTGGGATCAATAAGTCGGGACAGGCACCGGATCAGGGTCGATTTGCCCGACCCGCTCAAACCCATCACCACCAGGATTTCACCCTCGTGAACATCGAACGACGCGTCGCGCACGGCCGAGATGTAACCGTTGGACTTCACCAGTTCCGGGTCGGGATTTCCGCCGTGCTCCTGCAGAAACTGCTTGGGATGAGAGCCGTAGAGCTTCCAAACTCCACGGCATGCGATCTTCGCCTCCGTCACGATGCCCCCCGGCCTTGTGGCCCTTGTGCGGGTTCAGGAGACCATGCCCGGCTCCCATGCTCCACTAATACGGAACGATTCTTCGTTGCATGAGCGGGAAATGAATGCAATATGTAGATGTTGTCATACCAATGTAGACCAATTAACGAGTCACCATGGCAACGGCCTGACAGCACCTGCCGGGCAGGCGTGTCACGCGCAACACTATCAAGGGGAGACAAGATAGATGCGTATCATAAAAGGAGTCGCGGCCGCCGCCGCGGTATTGATGTTGTCGTTGGGAGCCGCCTCTGCGGACAGCGATGAGCCGATCAAGATTCCGATTCACAACTGGTCCAGCCAGATCGTCGGCGCCTACATCGTTGGTGCGATCTATGAAGAGGCCGGCTACGAGGTTGAGTACATCCCGGCCGACAGCCAGGTCGTCTACACCTCCATGTGTGAAGGCGATATCGACATCGTGCATGAGGTATGGCAGGGCGCGTTCGGCGTGGCCTTCGAGAAGGTCGTCGACGAGGGCTGCGTCATCGATGTGGTCACCCACGATGCCAAGACCCGTGAAGAGTGGTGGTATCCGGCCTATGTCGAAGAGGCCTGCCCGGGTCTGCCCGACTGGGAAGCGCTCAACGCTTGTGCCGAGATGTTCTCGACGCCGGAGACCGAGCCCAGGGGCCGTTTCCTTGCCGGTCCCGTCGACTGGCTGAAGCATGACCAGGAACGTGTCGATGGTCTCGGCATGAACTTCGAGGTCGTGAATGCCGGCTCGGCTGCCGCACTTTGGGCCGAACTCGATGCCGCGCAGTCGCGTGGTGAGCCGATTGTGCTCTTCAACTGGACCCCGAACTTCATTGAAGCGGTGTACGACGGAAAGTTCATCGAGTTCCCGGAGTACGGCGAAGGCTGCCTGGACGATCCCTCATGGGGCATGAACCCCGATGCCACCTATGACTGCGGCAACCCTAAGGGTGGTTACCTCAAGATCGGTGTCTGGGAAGGCTTCCCGGAGCAGTGGCCGGGTGCGTATGAAATCACGCAGAACATCAACTTCTCGAACCTCGACATCGCCGTGATGTCGAAGCTGGCCGACATCGACGGCATGGAGCCGGAAGATGCCGCTCAGCAGTGGCTCGACGATAACGAAGATCGTTGGCGCGGTTGGCTCGGTGCCGGTTCGTAAGAACCCCTCTGAGTGTTGTTTCAGAGGCCGCCCGCTTGCCGGGCGGCCTTTTCTTTTGCGCCGGATGCTGGAAGATGGGCCATCTGACCCGTGGTGAACGATGCCCTATGCACAGGCCCGGCCGGTCACGGCCGAAGAGATCCCAATCATCGATGTCGGCCCGCTGATGGCGGAACAGCCCGGTGCGCTGGAGTCGACCGCTGAGGCGATCATGGGCGCGTCACAGGGGCTGGGCTTCTACTACATCCGCAATCATGCCGTGACGACCGAGATCAGGGAGCAGGCGTTCGCCGCGTCGCGTGCCTTCTTTCTAGGGTCCGTCGAGGCCAAGCGCGCCATCGCGACCAACGACATCAACCGCGGCTGGATGGGGATCGGCGAAGCCCTGATGACCGGCGCGACCCGCACCGATCTCAAGGAACTCTTCAGCTGGGGCCTGGAACTCGGCCCCGATGACCCGGAGGTTCAGGCAGGTACGCCCTTTCGAGGTCCGAATCAGTGGCCACAGAGTTCACCTACGATGCGATCTGCGATCTACGACGGTTTCTATGCGGCGGGCTGCAGGACAGGTGCAGCACTCTTGCGGGCGGTCTGTGTTGGGCTGGGGCTGAAGCCTGACGCGCTGGCCCCGTGTTTCGAGAAGCCGATGGCGCGCGGCCAACTGATCTATTACCCACCGCAGCCGGCGGATATGGGCGAAGAACAGTTTGGGGTGTCGGCCCATACCGACTTCGGATGTCTCACCATGGTATGTCAGGACGATCTCGGCGGCCTGCAGGTGCAGAGCCGGGATGGCGAGTGGCTCGCCATTCCGCCTGTGGAGGGAACTCTGCTTGTGAATGTCGGCGATCTTCTGGCTCGCTGGTCAAACGGCCGTTTTGCCTCGACGCTGCATCGTGTCGTGAACAGCTCAGGCAAGGAGCGGTTCTCCATGGCGGTGTTCTATGACCCCGCCTACCACACCGTCATCGACCCGCGTGATCTCGGCCTGCCACCTGGTGATGAGCCCCGTTTCGAGGCCACGGTTGCTGGTGAACACCAGCTTGCGCGGTTCAACCAAGTC
>JABIUG010000241.1 GCA_018700655.1 Rhodospirillaceae bacterium
CTGGTGGACGACAAGATCCATGCGCGTTCCATCGGTCCGTACAGCCTGGTTACCCAGCAGCCGCTGGGCGGCAAGGCGCAGTTCGGTGGCCAGCGCTTCGGCGAGATGGAGGTCTGGGCGCTCCAGGCCTATGGCGCGGCCTACACGCTGCAGGAAATGCTGACGGTGAAATCCGACGACGTGGCCGGACGTACCCGTGTTTATGAATCGATCGTCAAGGGCGATCACCACTTCGAGGCGGGCATCCCCGAGAGCTTTAACGTTCTCGTCAAGGAAATGCAGGCGCTGGGCCTCGACGTCGAATTGGAACAGGTGAACTGATCTCCACTCGACGTTCGAGACCGACGACAACGCTTTGAAGGATAAAGGAGAGACGGCATGAATGAGTTGATGCGCATCTTCGGCCAGGTCACAGGCCCGCAGAGCTTCGACCACATCAAGATCTCGGTCGCCAGCCCGGAGAAAATCCGGTCCTGGTCGTATGGCGAGGTGAAGAAGCCGGAAACGATCAACTACCGGACGTTCAAGCCCGAGCGGGACGGCCTGTTCTGCGCCCGGATCTTTGGCCCGATCAAGGATTACGAATGCCTGTGCGGCAAATACAAGCGCATGAAGTTCAAGGGCATCGTGTGCGAGAAATGCGGTGTGGAGGTCATCAAGTCCTCTGTCCGGCGCGAGCGCATGGGTCATATCGAACTGGCTGCGCCGGCCGCGCATATCTGGTTCCTGAAATCACTGCCGAGCCGTATTGGCCTGCTGCTCGACATGACGCTGAAAGAGCTGGAGCGTGTGCTCTACTTCGAGCAGTACATCGTGATCGATCCGGGTCTGACGCCTCTTGAAGAAAATCAGACGCTGACCGAAGAGGCCTATTACGAGGCACGCGACGAATACGGCGATGACGCCTTTACCGCGGGTATTGGTGCCGAGGCCGTGCGCGACATGCTCTCGAAGATCGACCTTGGGTCCGATCGCGAGTTCCTGCGCGAGGAGCTTGCCGAGACGAACTCGGAAGCCAAGCGAAAGAAGATCGTCAAGCGCCTGAAGCTGATCGAGACGTTCATGGGTTCAGGCAATCGTCCCGAATGGATGATCCTGGAAGTCATTCCCGTGATCCCGCCCGAGCTGCGTCCTCTGGTGCCGCTTGATGGCGGTCGTTTCGCGACCTCGGACCTGAACGACCTCTATCGTCGTGTGATCAACCGCAACAACCGCCTGAAACGCCTGATCGAGCTGCGTGCGCCTGACATCATCGTGCGTAACGAGAAGCGCATGCTGCAGGAATCGGTTGATGCGCTGTTCGACAACGGCCGTCGCGGCCGTGTCATCCCCGGCGCCAACAAGCGTCCGTTGCGTTCGCTTTCCGACATGCTGAAAGGCAAGCAGGGCCGGTTCCGTCAGAACCTGCTTGGCAAGCGCGTCGATTATTCCGGCCGTTCGGTCATCGTGGTGGGCCCGGAGCTGAAGCTCCACCAGTGCGGTCTGCCCAAGAAGATGGCGCTCGAGCTGTTCAAGCCGTTCATCTATTCGAAGCTCGAAATGTACGGCAAGGCCCCGACCATCAAGGCCGCCAAGCGCCTGGTCGAGAAGGAACGCCCCGAAGTCTGGGACATTCTCGAAGAGGTCATTCGCGAGCATCCGGTTCTGTTGAACCGGGCGCCGACCCTGCATCGTCTGGGCATCCAGGCGTTCGAGCCGGTTCTGATCGAGGGCAAGGCGATCCAGCTTCATCCGCTGGTCTGTGCTGCTTTCAATGCCGACTTCGACGGCGACCAGATGGCGGTTCACGTGCCGCTGTCGATCGAGTCACAGCTCGAAGCACGTGTCCTGATGATGTCGACCAACAACATCCTGTCGCCTGCCAACGGCAAGCCGATCATCGTGCCGTCCCAGGATATCGTTCTGGGCCTCTATGACATCTCGCTCGAGATCGAGGGTGAGCCAGGTCAGGGCATGGTTTTCCGCGGTGTCGGTGAAATCGAACACGCACTCCAAGCCGGTGCGATCACGATGCACAGCAAGATCCGCTGCCGCTATCACGGCATGGACGCCGAGGGCGAAAACAAGACCTGGATCGTCGACGCGACCCCGGGTCGCATGCTGCTGTCGCAGATTTTGCCGCTCCATGCGCAATTGCCGTTCGACATCATCAATCGCGTGCTGACAAAGCGCGAGGTTTCCGAGGTGATCGATGCGGTGTATCGCCACTGCGGTCAGAAAGAGACCGTCCTGTTCTGCGACCGGATCATGGCACTTGGCTTCCGCCACGCCTGTAATTCCGGCATCTCCTTCGGCAAGGACGACATGGTCATCCCTGCCGCCAAGGAAGAACTGGTGCGCGAGACCCAGGACCGTGTGCTGGAATACGAACAGCAGTACATGGATGGCGTCATCACGCAGGGCGAGAAGTACAACAAGGTCATTGATGCCTGGTCGCACTGCACCGACAAGGTCGCCGATGCTCTCATGGCCGGTCTCTCCAACACCGACGAGATCGATGAAGAAACAGGGCGCCGCAAGCGTCTGAACGCGATCTACATGATGGCCCATTCGGGCGCGCGTGGTTCACCGGCGCAGATCAAGCAGCTGGC
>JABIUG010000242.1 GCA_018700655.1 Rhodospirillaceae bacterium
ACCCTGAGGTCGTGGGCGAGCGCTGGCGCGACATGTGGCTGGAGCGTCTCGAAAACGCACCCAACCTTGCCGCCATGTGGCTTGGCCACCAGACCCGCGATGGCCAGTGGAAACATGGCTCGGTCTGCGAAAACTACGACGACATCGAAGCGGCCGTTTATGCCGTGGGCGGCTGGGCTGATGGTTATACCAACACCGTGTTCCGTCTGGCCGGGGGTCTGAAGGCGCCGTTCCGCGGGCTGGTCGGCCCCTGGACCCATGCCTACCCCTGGAAGGCCAACCCCGGCCCGGCGATCGATGGACTCAAAGACCTCTGCCGCTGGTGGGGTCATTGGCTCAGGGGCAGGGATACCGGCATGATGGAAGAGCCGCGCCTGCGCTGCTGGATGCAGGAAAGCGCGCCGCCACAGACCTCCTATGATCACAGGCCCGGCCGCTGGGTGAGTGAGGCAAGCTGGCCCAGCGAACGGATCGAGCCTCTCACGCTTCCTCTCAATGGCGATGGCCTGGCGCCGCGCGCCAAGAGCAGCCGGACCCTGACCCATCGTGGCTCCGTACTCGACGGCACGACCCATGGTGACTGGTGCCCCTATGGCCATGATGCGGAAATGCCCGGAGACCAGCGCGAGGAAGACGGGCGCAGCCTGGCGTTTGATACGACACCCCTGGCGCGCCGGACCGAGATTCTGGGCCAGCCGGTTCTGGAACTGGATGTCTCCAGCGACATGCTCCAGGGCCTGCTTTATGTCCGTCTCAATGATATCGCGCCCGACGGTGCTTCGACCCGTGTGAGCTATGGCCTGCTCAACCTCACGCACCGTAATGGTCACGAATCGCCCGAAGATCTCGAGCCCGGCAAGACTTATCGGGTTCGCGTTACCCTCAACGACTGTGCCCATGCGTTCCCCAGGGGACATAGGGTCCGCCTTACGGTTCAGACCGGTGCCTGGCCGCTGATCTGGCCATCCCCACAGCAGGCGACCATTCAGGTCGAGACCGGATCGAGCGTTTTCGTGCTGCCCGTGCGGCCCCGTGATGCGGGCGACTCGAAGCTGCCTTCGCTGGGAACCTCGGTTGTCGCGGCCCCCCCGGCCAGCACGACCTGGCGTCCCTACCACCGGGAACGCACCATGAGCAGGGATTTTGTCACCGGCGAAACACGCGTCGATATGGTCAAGGACCGCGGCCACCACCGCCTTGAAGAGACAGGAACGGAGTTTTCCGGTGGCGGCATCGAGACCTATACGGTGCGCGATGACCAACCGCTGTCGGCAAGGGCACGACTGGATTACCACGTCGCGCTCAAGCGCGGCGACGACTGGGACACCCGCGTGGAAGCGATCTACGAACTGACCGCCACCGGCGACACGTTCCTCTTGTCTTGCCGGGCCGAAGCGCAGGATCAGGGCGTAAAATTCTGGTCACGAAGCTGGGAAGAAAGGATCCCGCGTCATGGCGTTTGATGGACGTCTGTCCAACGCTCTTGACCCCCTGCGGTGTGCCTGAAAAGATCACACCAATGTTAATCAAGTGCAGGGAGGCACTTAACGATGACGTCACCGAAACTTTCACGCCGCGCCATGATGGCGGCCACGGCGGCTTCAGCTTCGGCTGCCGCCTTTGTCGGCGGTTTGCTCGATCCCTCGAGCGCCTGGGCACAGTCCGACAGGCTGCTGCGTGTGCGCGCCAACCGCACGATCCTTTCGACCGATCCCGGTTACATGATCGGCGGCATCGAGATGATGCTGCAGTATGCCTGCCTCGCACGTCTGGCGACCTATACAGACAGCGCCGATTCTTGGGGTTGGGAAGCCAGCGAGTTTGTGTCCGCGCTCGAGCAGGTCGATCCCCAGACGATCTCCTTCGAAATGAAGAAAGGGATCATGTGGTACGACGGCACGACCCATGAGGAAATCGCCGAACTTGACGCCGAAGACGTCAAGTATTCGCTCGAGCGTATGCAGATCTCAGAGTGGAAGGACAAGGCGGTCGCGCTCGACCATGTCGAAGTCACCGGCAGCCATACCGGCATCATCCATCTCAACCAGCCCTTTGCACCGATCTGGCTGACCTGGCTGTGTGACGGCACGGGCACAATCGTCTCGAAGGTCGCCGTTGAAGCAGCCGGCGGCAAGTACGACGGCATCTTCAACTTCTATTGCGGCTACTACCGCGTCAGCGAATGGGTTCAGAAGCAGAGCTTTTCGCTGGAGCCCAACCCCAACTGGGGCGGCACGCCGCCGGCTATCTCGAACGTCAAGTTCATCGTCATCGAAGACGAAAAAACGGCCGAGATCGCCTTCGAGGCCGATGAAATTGATCTCACCAACATCGCGATCGACGCCATTCCGCGCCTGCTCGCAGATCCGCCTGAAGGTGGTGTCGTCAAGGAGTTCGCCGGAACCCAATGGTTCTGGATGGGTCTTAATGTCGATCACCCGAACCTGCAGGACATCCGTGTTCGCCGGGCAATTCAGCACGCCGTCGATGTCGAGACGATCATCGAAGGCGCCTGGGCCGGTGTCGGCACACGTGCCCATGGTATCGTGCCGCCAGGCTTGGTCGGCTTCCGCGAGGAAGGCAAATACGACACGCCCGATCTCGATGCCGCCCGCGCCCTGATCGCCGAGGCCGGTGCCGAAGGTATGTCGCTTACCCTGAAGACGATCAACGTGGCCGATCGTATCGCCGCGGCGACTATCATCCAGGCAAACCTCGCCGAGATCGGTCTCAATGTCGAAGTCGTGCCGGTCGATCCCGGTCCGTTCTGGAACCTTGGTCTCGAGTCGGAAGGCGATGACTGGAAGGACCTGGAACTCTGGATCATGTCCTATCTGGACTCACCCGATCCCAGCCAGATGACCCAGTGGTACATCTCTGACCAGGTCGGTGTCTGGAATTGGGAGCGCTGGTCGGATCCTGAGTATGATGAGCTGTTCGCAGCCGGTCTCGCCGAGACCGACCTCGAGAAGCGTCATGCCATCTACATCCGCATGCAGGAAATCATGGAGGATACCGGGGGTTATGTCTTCCTGATGTTCCCGCCCAACGGGGTGCTTTACCGCGAAGGCCTTGAGCCGGTGATCACGCCAAACGGCTATCTCTTCCTGTTGCCCGGATTCGGCTGGGCCTGAACCTTCTGAAGTTCGCTTCAGCTGAAACCCCCGGTGCCTCGGCGCCGGGGGTTTTTCTTTGCGGTGGGAATCCGGTGAATTCTTGACCGGCTATGGGTCAACCTGCCAAGTTCACGAACAAGAAAATCAAACATCGCAGGGAGCTATTGCCATGAACGGACCCAACCTCAACAGAAGAAGTGTGCTGCAGGCAGCAGGTGTTGCCGCGTCGGCCTCGCTTTTTGTCGACAGCCTGATCAGCCCGGCCAATGCCGCGAGCGACCGGACTCTTCGCATCCGGACCAACCGCGCCATCGTCTCGACCGATCCCGGCTACATGGTCGGCGGTTTCGAGATGGTGCTGCAGTTCGCCTGCCTGGCGCGCCTTGCAAGCTACACCGGTGGTGATACCTGGGGCGTCAAACCTTCGGAGTTCGTCAATTCGGTCGAACAGATCGATACCACAACGATCGGCTTTGAACTCAAGCCCGGCATCATGTGGTACGACAGCACGACGCACGAGGTGATCGGCGAACTTGACGCCGAGGACGTGAAATTCTCGCTCGAGCGCATGAAAGAATCGGAGTGGAAGGACAAGGCCGTCGCACTCGACAATGTCGAAGTCACCGGCAGCCACAGCGGTCTGATCCACCTCAACCAGCCCTTCGCGCCTATCTGGAATACCTGGATTTGCGACGGCACCGGCACGATCGTCTCCAAGAAGGCGGTCGAGGCGGCCGGCGGCAAATACGACGGCATCTTCAACTTTTATTGCGGCCCCTACCGGGTCAAAGAATGGACCCAGAAGCAGGGTTATTCGCTTGAGCCCAACCCCAACTGGTCGGGCACGCCGGCGCATATCAACGATGTTCGATTCATCATCATCGATGATGAGAAGACCGCCGAGATCGCCTATGAAGCCGGCGAGATCGACATTACCCATATCGCGATTGATGCGATCCCGCGCCTACAGGAAAACCCTCCGCCCAACACGGTGGTCAAGACCTTTGCCGGGACCCAGTGGTACTGGATGGGCCTGAATGTCGATCATCCCAATCTGCAGGACATCAGAGTCCGCCAGGCGATCAACATGGCGGTCGATGTCGACACCATCATCGAAGGTGCCTGGGCTGGCGTTCCGACGCGTGCCTTCGGCATCGTGCCGCCTGGCCTGACCGGCTATCGCGAAAGCGGCAAGTACATGACGCCCGATCCCGATGGTGCACGTGCGCTGATCGCCGAGGCCGGTGCCGAAGGCATGAAGATCACGCTCAAGACGATCAATCTGGCCGACCGCATGGCCGCGGCCACGATCGTTCAGGCGAATCTGGCCGACATCGGTCTGGAGGTCGAGATCGTGCCGATGGATGCCGGCCCGTTCTGGAACCTGGGTCTGGAATCGGAAGGCGAGGACTGGAAAGACCTTGAGATGTGGATCATGCAGTACGGTGATTCACCCGATCCCAGCCAGATGACCCAGTGGTACATCTCCGATCAGGTTGGTGTGTGGAACTGGGAGCGCTGGTCGGATCCCGAATATGACGAGCTGTTCGCAGCGGGTCTGGCCGAAACCGACCTCGACAAACGCCATGATATCTACGTGCGCATGCAGGAGATCATGGAGGACACAGGTGCCTATGTCTGGCTCATGTTCCCGCCTCTGGGTGTGATGTACACAACCGAGCTGGAACCTGAAATCCAGCCCAATGGTTATCTCTGGTATGTCGCTGATTTCGAATGGAACGGATAAGCCTGATCCGAACCTGATGTTCTGACGGAACCCCCGGTGCGCAAGCGCCGTGGGTTCGGTCTTTCAGGCTGGGGCAGTTTCGACCGGGGCGATCTTTGGGTCTGGCGGGTCACGGTCATAGGCCGGGGTCATGATCTGAACCCGGCGTTCGTTGAACACGTCCAGGATGTTGGCATGAAGATCCGAGCGCAGCCTGGGAAGGCCATCGATCGAATTGGGGATGGCAAAGACTTCGTA
Source organism: Rhodospirillaceae bacterium (assembly GCA_018700655.1). Classification (GTDB taxonomy): domain Bacteria; phylum Pseudomonadota; class Alphaproteobacteria; order SP197; family SP197; genus SP197. The sequence goes on from JABIUG010000242.1 coordinate 5,101, forward strand.
GACGACCGCGAAATCAGCCAGTCCACTGCGCAGGACAAAGGGTGCCGGCGTGTTCTTGAAACCTTTTGTGCGTGCTGCAGCTTCCAGCAACATTGCTTCGATCTTGGTTTGGGGTTCCTCGTAGCCGATTCCGACCTTGGTCGAGATCATCAATCCGGCCGTTGGCCCGCCCCGGCTGTAGTTGGTCAGGCTGGCGCCCAGAAGTTTTGAATTGGGGATCGATATCAGCTCGTTGCGCGGCGTGCGCAGCATGGTCTCGAGCACAAGGACCGATTCGACCTTGCCCATGTGGTCGTCGATCTCGATCAGATCGCCCTTGTTCACCCCGCGCCGGTAGATCACGAAGAGCCTGGCAAGCAGGTTCGAGATGATCGAACTGGAGCCCAACGTAAGGATGACGCCAAGGAAGATGGTCATGCCCTGAAATGCTTCTGTCCCTGAACCGGGAACATAGGGATAGGCAATGACAATCAAAAAGGCGACGAGCACACCGCGCACGATACGGAAGGTCGGCCAGGTCCAGTCCTGCTCGAAACCTTTGCTCTCGATCACGCCGAGCTCGATGTTGACGAACACGAGCCGCACGATTTTGAGGAAATAGCGTGTCAGGAAAAAGATGACGCCCAGTGCGACAAAATCGGGAATCGTTTCGACAAACGCGATCCCGAGCGCCAGAACCGGCTCGGAGAAGTTGTTCAGCAGGATCGCTGCAAAACTGCGTGTTGTGGGAAACGAAAACAGGACCTGAGAGAGGTAATAGTAGAGCGCGAGAAAAAACAGGGCGAAGGCGATCATCCAGAGAGTCAGGCGAATGACCGTCACCAGCACGTCGGTCTCGGCCATCTTTCCAGTCTTGTCCTCGACCATCGCGACCCATTTGTCGACGTGGGTGTAGGTATGGTGGAGCGCAAAACGGAAGATGATGATCAGGATCGTGCAATAGGCGAGAAAGACGCCGGTCCAGCCAGCCGCCACCACCCAGCTATGGCTGAGGGCTTCTTCAGAGCGGCTATCACGATATTCTATGATCGCGTCGACGATGAGCAGGCCGCGCGCCTCTGCGAGGGTTGCGATATCAACTTGTTCGATCTCAGCTTCTTTGCTCAGCACGACGAGAAGCTTTATGCCGCCGACGAAAATCTCGTGGCCGAACTCGCCGTCGACAACATCATGAAGAGGTCTAATAGTAGGATCATCGGCGATGGCGATGATACGGTCAGCAATGGCCTCAGCGCGTTCTTCGGAGGAAATACCCGAGACTCCGCTGACGGTGAAGAGTTCGTCACCATCAATCGAGACCCATACCGGGTCATCGGCGGAATCATCTGCTCCTTCCTCGTCCTATGCTGCAGCCAGACCGGCCCAACACACCAACAAAACGACAACACATCCAGAAAGGATGGCGCGCCAACCATGCAATTTGACCAACATGCCCGAAAACTGCCCCGCAAAATTCGAGCCAGCCTAGCAGGAAATTGCGGTCAGTCGTCAAACCCAACACTCCGGCGGCAAGGTGGTGTGTCGGTCAGGTTTCGGTGACGCCGGCGCCGTCGAAGATCACGGTATTCTGGGCGTCGAGAATCCGCTGGTGCCACGCCATGGCGTCGCTGGAGAAGTTCGCCTGTGGCGCTGGAACATGCTCGAAGTGACCAAAGCGGTCTTGGCCGCGAACCAGCGTGCAGAAGTCCCGGTCGACCATGAGCTGTTTCATCTCGGGCTTGATGTAGTTGATCACCATGCCAACCCGGCGCTCGTCCGAGACATTGGGGCCGGATGCATGGAGCAGAGGCCCATGATGGAGCGAGGCCTGACCGGGTTCGAGTTCGACCATCACGGTCTTGTCTTCATCGATCTCGATCACGGCTTCCTGGCCACGGCTGAGGAAGTTGGCATCATCGAAGGTGTCGCGGTGCTCCAGGATGTCGAGCCGGTGTGAACCCGGTACGAACCGCATGCAGCCGTGTTCCTCGCGGACCGGCCCCAGCGCGACCCAGCCCGCGACCTCGTCATCGCCCGAAAAGCCCCAATAGCGCAGGTCCTGGTGCCAGCTCACGAAGGCTTCTGTATGGGGTTCCTTAGTGAAGAATGTCGAACCCCAGACGAGCAGGTCCGGACCCAGGATGGTCTCGACGACATCGAGAATGCCGCGATGACGTACGATCCGGTCGGCAAAGGGCATGGTGACATGGGCGTAGTTGAGCTGCCCCCTGTTGCCCAGCCGTCGTCCCGCGATCTCAGTCTCGAGCGCATCGAACTCGGCACGAAAAGCCATCGCTTCGTCCCGTGACATCGCGTCCAGGGGGAAATAGTAGCCGTCCCGCGTGAACTGACCCACGACGCTTTTGTAGCCGTTCCCTGCTGGTTGTACCAGAGCCATCGGCTATCCTCCAACGTGTCAGACGACTGGAACACCAGTTCGACAGCTAAAGCAATCGATTTGGACCCTGGAATGCGTTCTGGTGCGTTGATCGGCGCCTACCACTTGGCGATCAGCTCCGTTCCGGCATCGGGCGCGGCCTCGAAATCGCGTTGCAGCCGTTCGGTAAGCCGGTCCCGGATCATGCGATGTTCGGGGTCGCCGAAGAGGTTGCGGTGTTCGCCGGGGTCATCGTGCAGGTCGAACAGCTCGCCCCAGTCGGCATCGGCCCGGGGATAGAGCGTCAGACGCCAGGCCTCCGTCACGATCGTGTGGTTGTAGACGCGCTCGTCTATCCTGGGGTGGAACTCCAGATAACGTGCGCGCCGTTCCACCGCCCGGCCTTCCAGGGCAGAAAACAAACTGATGCCGTCCTGCTTTATGCCGCCGTCGTCGACACCCGCCAGCTCCAGCAGGGTCGGCATGATGTCGAGATGGGAAGTGGGCGCCACGGTACTCCGGCCCTGGGCAACATGGGGCCCGGCCATCACGAAACTTACCCGGTTGAGGTCGTCATAGGGCGGCGGACCCTTGTGCAGCAGGCCGTGGTTGCCGAGGAACTCGCCATGGTCGGAGGTGAAAACGATGATCGTGTCGTCGGTCAGGCCAAGGGCATCGAGTTTTGCGAGGACGCGGCCATAGTGGTGGTCGATCTGTGCTTCCATCCCGCGGGTCAGGGCAATCGCGCGCGCCATGCTTTGCTCCGAGATGACATCGGTCATGGTCATGCCGCCCTGTTCGACCGCGGGAGCATCGTTGTCGATCCAGTCGACACTCAGGGGGGAGTGAAGGAAATCGGGCATTCCGTCGAGTTCGCCCGGTGTCACGTCGGGTGCCGGCATATCTGCCGCGTCGAACAGATCGGCCCAGGGGCGCGGCGGGCTGAACGGATGGTGTGGATCGGGCGAGGACACAAACAGCATGAAGGGCGCGTCACCCACATCATCCAGAAAGTCGATCGCCCGGTCGGCGATCCAGGTGTTGTAGTGCAGTGCATCGGGCACCGCTGCAGTCCAGGCCTCATCGAGATCGGCCAGCGGACCCTCGAGCGCCGCCCCGGGCTGGTAGAGCGGGATGACCTCGGGGTGATGGTCGCGCAACCACTGGGCATGGTGGCCGCCCTGGGTCGCCAGCAGCGACTCGCCGATCATCAGATCGACGCTCTGGTAGCCGAAATAGGGACCTGACCAGTCCCTGCCATGGCCGGCCTGCCAGAACGGGACCGATTCCGGATACAATCGTTTTTCGTGGGCCATGATCGGCTGCAGGTGGAGCTTGCCCACGGCGTGGGTGCGATAATCGGCATCGACCAGCAAACCCGGCAGGGTGGGCAAGCCGTCGTGTATCGTGCGCCCGTTGGTCGTCATGCCGTGATGGCGCGGGTAAAGCCCGGTGATCATGGTGGCGCGGCTGGGGCAGCAGATCTGGTTGGGTGTCATGTGGTTGTCGAAGCGCATGCCGCGCGCGGCCAGGGCATCGATGTTGGGTGTGCGCGCCAGGTCATTGCCGTAACAGCCCAGGCTGTCGGCCCTTTGCTGGTCGGTGCAGAAAATCAGGATGTTGGGACGTTCCGCCACGGTGCGTTCTCCGGCAATCTCGGTCTAGACTATTGCCATGGATAACACCGTTACGTGCGCCTGGATCGAAGATTTGACCTGGCCCGAGGTCGAGGCCCGGCTGCCGGGCGATGCCGTGGTCGTGCTGCCGGTCGGCGCGATTGCCAAGGAACATGGCCCCCACCTGCCGATGAAGACCGACTGGTTGCTGGCGCGTGAGCTGGCCGGTCGTGTTGGTGCGGCGCTTCCGGTCCTGATCGCACCTGTGATTGCGTTTGGTTATTACCCGGCGTTTCGCCATTGGCCCGGCAGCCAGCACCTGGGCCCTGAAACCTTCACCGCGCTGGTCCACGACATCATCACAGGCCTGATTGCCCAGGGCGCGCGCCACATCGCTATCGTCAATACCGGCGTGTCGACAGAGCCCGTTCTTCAGGTTGTCACCCGTGAACTCTACGAGAGCACGGGCCTGCGTATCCCGGTCGCCAATATCAGCCGCATGGGATCGACTGCCGCACATCTGATGGAGCATGACATCGACGGCCATGCCGATGAGGAAGAAACCTCGATGATGCTGGTGATCGCGCCCGAACTGGTACGGCTCGACCGTGCCAGACGCGATGACGGCAACATGCGCGATGCCCCGGCTACGGTCTTTCGTCAGCCCTCTGCTTTCCGCAACGATCCCGATGGCGGGATCGATCACAGCGCCACCGGCGCTCGCGGCGATCCCTCGCTGGCGACACCGGAGAAGGGTGAAGCCGCACTCGCTGCGATGGCCGCCGAGTTGATTGAAGGCCTCGTCGCGCTTTTCCCTGACCAATTGGATGTTCCATGATGTTGAGCAAAGCGAGACATGATGGACAAGGCCGCGACTGCGGCCCGCGCATCGTTGCGCGCAAGCCAAGGGACACGGAGGTGTCCCGCCCGGCGCTTGAGAGCCTTCTGGTTCGATACGCCAGAATCGAACCAGAAGAGGATTAAACCCATGGACGCCAAACGCGCCGGCAATCTCGGTTACTTTAGCCATGAAGCCTCGCTCGCCATGCCCGAACGCATCGCGATGATCGACCTCACCGGCCCCGCGCCGCGCGAGGTGACTTACGGCGAACTGGAGGAACGGCTGAACCGGGCGGCCAATCTGGCCGTCGCGATGGGTCTCAAACCCGGCGACCGGCTCGCCATGTGTGTCGCCAACCGGTTCGAGTTCATCGAGATCATGTATGGCGCGATGCGCGCCGGCGTCGTGCCGGTCACGCTCAACACCAGGCTGGGCGCTGAGGTGCTCGAGTTCACCGTGCGTGACAGCGACAGCGCCGCAGCGATCGTCGAGCCCGGTTCGAACCGTTTTGCCGTCGGGGCCTGCGAAGCGGCAGGGCTGACACCGCTGGTCGCTTTCGATCCGGCACCTGAGGGTTGGCAGGACTACGAAACCCTGCTGATGGCCCAGCCGACCAGCTTCGAGCCGCCCGAACTCGGGCCCGATCATCCCTCGTTCCAGCCCTATACCTCGGGCTCGACCGGCAAACCCAAGGGCGTCGTCCTGACTCATGCCGGTCAGCTCTGGGGCATCCATATCTTCCAGAGGTTTTGGCCCGAAAAGCTCGAAAACCGCGCGCTTGCGGCGGTGCCGATGTACCACAAGAACGCCATGGCCGGCGCCTTCAAGCCGCTGCTCCATGTCGGTGGTTCGGTCGTGATCCTGGCCGATTTCACGCCTGAACCCTTCCTTCATGCGCTGTCGCATTACCAATGCACCAACACCGGCGGCGTGCCCGCAGTCTATACGTCACTGCTCCAGCACCGCGCGCTCATCAACCAGCTCGATCTCTCACACCTGCAGGGCCTCTCGGTCGGCAGCGCCCCGGTCCAGCCCGAACTCCTGAGTGACATCATGGAGACCTTCGGTGTGAACTGCGTCGAAAGTTACGGCCTCACCGAGGGCGGGCCCGTGCCGATCGCCGTGCCGCCCGGTGTCAAGGCCGTGCCACCGGGGAGTTGCGGCAAGGTCCTGCCCGAAGGCGAGGTCAAGCTGGTCGGCGCCGATGGCTCGGACGCCGACTATGGCGAGATGTGGGTGCGCAATCCCGGGGTCACGCCCGGCTACTACAAGCGCCCCGACGTCAACGCCGAGAAGCTGGTCGACGGCTGGCTCAAGACCGGCGATCTCTTCCGTGTCGACGAGGACGGCTGGTATTATTTCATGGGCCGGACCGACGACATGTTCAATTGCGGCGGCGAAAACATCTACCCCAAGGAGGTCGAGAACCTGCTGCTCGCCCACCCGGATGTCACCGACGCCTCGGTCGTGCCGCTGCCCCACCGCATCAAGGGTGAAGCTCCGGTTGCCATGATCACCGTGACCGCCGGCAGCACGTTCGACGAAGCCGCCGCAAAGGCCTGGTGCCTCGAAAACGGCCCGGCCTACGCCCACCCTCGCCGCGTCGCCGTACTCGACGCCCTGCCGCTCAACGGCGCGGCGAAGATCGACCGCCTGGTCGTGCAGAAACAGGCACGGGAGATGTTCGGTGAGGAGATCGGGGGGTGAAGCCATGACCCCCTGGCTCGATCACGCCGCGCTCGCGACCGACAGCCTCGATCGGGCGCAGGTAGCGTGGGAGCGGTTGGGGTTCACGCTGACGCTGCGTTCGAGCCACAGCGGAAGCGACGGCCCCTGGGGCACGGGCAACCATTGCATCATGCTGCGCGAGGGGTATTTTGAGCTGATCGGTGTGACCGATGCCGCGCTTTATCACGAACACCTGCGTGTCCTGCTCGATTGTTACAGCGGGCTCCATCTTGTCGCGCTGGGCACGGCCGATAGCGACGCTACCCATACCGAGGTTTCCGGCCGGATCGCGGCGATCGGTGAGCCCTACCCGATCGCGCGCCAGGTTCCCTTCGGCGAAGGCACGAAGGAGGGCCGGTTTCGGATCACGGAGATCGAGCCTGCGTGGTTCCCCGAGGCCGATCTCTTCTTCTGCCAGCACGACACACCCGATGTGCTGTGGCAGCCTGATCTGCTTGATCATGCCAATGGTGCCGTGCGGCTGAACGGTGTCGTGCTGGTTTGTGACGACCCCGGGGCAGTTGCCGCACGGCTCGCGCTGGTTGCCGGGGTCGAGCCGACCGAAGAAGAGGGCAATCTGATCGTCGTACTCTCGCGCGGGCGGATCGTGCTGCAGACGCCACAGGCCTTTGCCGAGCGTCATGGCGGTGTCGTGGCGCCGACCACACCCTGGGCCGGTGCGGTGATGTTCCAGGTCGAGCATCCCGCGCGGACGCAGGCCTATCTAGAAGATCGCGGCGTACAGTTCGAGGCCGGAGTGCGGCCCGACAGCCTGTTGGTGAGGCCGGAACAAACCGACGGCGCCTGCATCATTTTCGAGATCTGAAAGGCATCACGATTTCTCTGCGGTGTCATCCCAGCCGACCCAAGGGAGAGCCGGGATGACACTGACGAGAGGTGAGGGCCGCCGTCTTTACTCTGCGGTGGCGTAGGCGCCGCGGCCGATGGCGCAGAGGCGGCCTTTGACGTCGTAGACCTCGACTTCGGAAATCGAAACGGTGCGGCCCTTCTTGATCGCGCGTGCCTTGGCGGTCAGGTCGCCGTCGCCTGCCATGCGCAGGTAGTCGATCCTGAGATCAATCGTGGGGAAACCCATGCGGTTCATCGCGACGGCCAGCGCAAAGTCTGCCGCGATGTCGATGATGCTCGCCAGCACACCGCCATGAATGCCTTCTTCATTGGGCGTGCGCTTGTAGCCCTCCTTGAACGGGATGTTGAAGGTGACGGTGCCGGCCTCGCGGTCGAATTCCTCCAGATCCATGTGCAGGAAGCTGTGAAACGGCGCACGCAGCCAACCGCGCCACAGCCGTTCGATATCGAGTTCTTTGTCTTCCATGGATTTGCTCTGCTTTCTCTGAAGGTTTCGGCCCTCACCCCGGCCCTCTCCCGATCCCTGGAGAGGGAGAAGTACTGCGCCGGGTTTGCTTTTCCCACGCCCCAGCGGGGAGAGGGAGGGGCGCGCAGCGCGAGCTGTGGGAGGGTGAGGGGGGTTGATGGTTCTGATCAATACGGTCCCGGCACGATGGGTGAGCCGTCGAAGAACCGTTCGGGACGGAAGCGGCTGAGGTCGTGGCCGGGGTCGCGCCCGGTGACAAGATCGGCCATGACACGCCCGGCGCCCGGGCCGATACCAAAGCCGTGGCCGGAAAAACCTGTAGCAACGAACACGCCCCTGATTGAAAGCTCGCCCAGGGTCGGCACGGCATCGGGCGTGACATCGATCATGCCGGCCCAGGCTTCGGCCAGGCCGACGCCGTGCAGGAAGGGAAAACGCCTGGGCAGGTCTTCTTCGAGCCGACGCACGACGATGGGTGAGGGGGCCGGGTGGAGGACGCGGTTTTTCTCGAACGGGGTTTCCTCGTCGCCGGTCCAGCGCCGTGCCATGCCCCAGCTTCCGGGATAACCCGTTGGCGCCGCCAGTTTCAGGCTGATATCGCGGGCCGATTTTTTCAGTAGCGGAAGGAACTTGCGGGCATAGCGGAACGATTTGCGCGACAGGTAGTGTTCGGCGACATCGCCGGTCGAAACCGTGTAACAACCATCGGCGCGCCGCCGGATCGACAGACCTGGCATCGAGATGTTGAACGGCGCATCCTCGGGCGCCTTGTTGGTTCGCGCCGCGGTCGAACGCACCGCAAGCTGGGGCAGATTGATGCCGCTGTTATCGGCAAAGAAGGTCGACCAGGCGCCTGCCGCCAGCACTACCTGATCACAGGCGACGCGCCCCTGTTCCGTGACCACACCCTGCAGCCGGCCGCCCCGTAGTTCGAGCGTGCGCACGGCACAGTTCTCGATCACGGCAACGCCTGCCCCACGTGCCGCACGTGCCAGTGCCGGAACGGCAAGCCAGGGTTCCGCGCGTCCGTCCGAGGCGGTCATCATGCCGCCGACGAAGTCACCGCTGAGGGCAGGGAATTTCTCGGTGATTTCGGCCCGTGTGAGCATGCGCGTGTCGAGCTGATGCTGCATGCCAAGCTCACGCCAGGCCTCCATTCTGGCAAGCGCATCCACGTTGTCGGCCAGCTGGACGCAGGCCGATTGGGTGAAGGCGAGCCCCTCCATGCCGGTCTCGGCTGCCAGGCCGCGCCAGATGCGGTTGGCTTCCATCATGATCGGAAGTTCGGCGGCGTCACGACTCTGCTGGCGCACAAAGCCCCAATTGCGGCTCGACTGCTCGGCGCCAACCCGGCCCTTCTCGGCAAGCAGGACTTTCTTGCCTTGTTTCGCGAGGAACCAGGCGGTTGATGTGCCGACGATCCCGGCGCCGATCACGACAACATCAACCGCTTCGGGCAACGGATCGGAGAATTCGATCGGCGTGCGGGGCGTCAGCATCTGCATCGTTGCATCCGCTCTGTTTGGTTGGCGGAGCGCTTCCTTTCCCCTCGGCGGGGGGAGGGGAAAGTTCGATTCCTGTCTCTCATGGCTGCAGCACGACCTTGCCGAAGATGCGGCGTTCTTCAAGCTTGCGCTGGGCCTCCTGGATTTCGCTCAAGGGGAAGACGGAGTCGATCACAGGTTCCAGTGCTCCCGCGGCAATCCGCTCCAGCAGCCAGGCGATGCCGTCTTCGGTCCAGCCGTTGGCGCCTAGAATGTCGAGCTCGCGCGTCCAGATGTAGCGAATGTCGGTCTGGGGGTCGAAACCCGCCGAGGCGCCACAGGTCACGACCCTGCCGCCAGGTTTCATTGCGCGCAGGGCCGGGACCCAGGTTTCGCCACCGATATAGTTGACGCAGACCTCGATGCCCTTCTTTTCCGAGAGCTTCCAGGCGGCGCGGCTGAAGTCTTCCTTCGATGTATTGATCACGTGATCGGAGCCCAGCGCTGTTAGCTGTTCCAGGCTCTCGGCCCGCGATGAGACGCAGATCGTGCGTGCGCCGATTTCCTTTGCGATCTGCAGGCAGCCCAGACCGACGCCGCCTGCAGCACCCAGGATCAGGACCAGTTCACCGGGCTGCACCCTGGCCCGGTCGAACATCATGCGATGGGCCGTGCCGTAACCGACTGGCAGCGCAGCGGCCTGCTCGAAGCTGACATTGGCCGGGATATGGATGATCTGTTCCTGGGGCACCTTGGCCAGTTCCGCCAACCCGCCCTGGCATTCCTCGCCCATCATGCCGTCGCGCCCGAAGGGGTTAAGCACGACCCGGTCGCCCGGTTTGGCGCGTGTGACCTCAGGACCGACAGCTTCGACCACGCCGGCGGCATCGCCACCGGAAATCCATGGGGTTTCGATCGGATGACCCGGCATGCCGCGCCGGACCTCGAGATCAAGATAGTTGAGCGCACAGGCCTTGACCCGGACCAGCACCTCATCGGATCCGATCACGGGATCGGGCCAATCGCGATAACGGATGTTCTCGACCGGGCCCTGCTCTTCGATCACCGCTGCTTTCATCACTGCTCCTCTGCCTGCAACAAGGTTAGAGCAGTTGAGTCCGGGCTTGAAATGCTTTGCGATGGGTTCAGGCTGGAATTCTCGGGGAGAATGCCATGGCACAGCTCGGATTGGATGCCGTCGATACCCAGCGCTGGCCGATCAACGATCTCGCCAGCCCGGCTGGTATCGCGATGCTGAACACACTTCGGGAAGAACTTGGTCGTGATGGCTGGTGCACGCTTCCGAGTTTTTTGACCGCTGCCGCGCTTGCACGGTTGGCGGGTGAAGCCGAAGCCCTGTCCGGTCGTGCATGGCCGGGAATCGACCGGGCGACACCCTATTACGGCAAGATTGATCCCGATCTCCCGGCAGATCTGCCCGACGACCATCCGCGTTGCCGCACCAGCCCGCGCAACATGGCCCAGGTCGCCTATGACCAGATCCCCGGGGATAACGCGCTGCGCCATCTCTACCAATCGCAGGTGATGCCGGACTTTCTTGCCGCCGTGCTTGAACCCCCGCCGTTTTTTCCGATGGCCTGCCCCTATCAGGTGGTCAATATCTCGGTCATGAACGACAGCGGCAGCCAGAACTGGCATTTCGACGGAGCGCAGTTTTCGACCACCTTGATGCTGCAAAAGCCCGAACAGGGCGGTGTGTTTGAGTGTGTCCCGCAATTGCGCAGCCGCGGGGATCAGAACTATGCCGGGGTCGGGCGCGTCATGGATGGCGATCGCAGCGGTGTCGTGCCTGTCGAGGTTGATGCCAGAACCCTGATGATTTTTCGCGGCGAACTATCTCTCCACCGGGTCTCGCCGGTCGCTGGTCCGCGCAAACGTCTGCTGGTGATTTTCCACTACGATACGACACCCGGATTGATGGGTCCCCACGTCGTCAATCAGGCGCTTTACGGGCCACGCGTCGAACGTCAGACCTGAGCCGTCGCCCGTCAGGCCGCTTGTGTCTTGCGCTTCAGTTCGCGCGACCGGCGCATTTGATACAGGTCTGGATTGCGGGATCGAAATCCAGCCGTTTCAGGCCGATCTCGTCGCCGCATTCGGCGCAATAACCGTAATCGCCTTCCGAAAGCCGTTCGAGCGCGAGTTCAATCCGGTGGCGTTCGCCGCGGCGCCGCCGCTCCTGAGCCTCGGCCATGGCCTGGACCTGCATGGCATCGATGCGTGAAAGCCGGCCGACGCTTTGCTGGTCGAGCGCCACGGGAGCGCGTGAATCAGCTGAGGCTGCCTGGTCGGCGTCGAGCTCCTTGAGCTTTGCCTGCAGCAATCCGGCGACATCGAGTTTTTTCGATCCGGTCATTTCAGGAAAGAGCGTAACGCCGAAACCGGCCCATGGATATTGGCGAGTTCACATTGGTATGATCGGCACGACCGCATCTTGAGTCGTTTCGGTGGTTATTGTACGGTCATTCAATAACCTGATTCGAGAAGGATCCGCACATGGCCTCTTTCACCGCGATGCCCGTCACCGGCTTTCAGGACGATCCGATGCGCTCCCAGACCATGGCGGCGGCGAACTATTTCGATCCCGCCATCTACGAGCGTGAGAAGGCCGCGGTGTTCTACGGCAACTGGCAGTATGTCGGCCATGTCTCGATGCTGCCCGAGCCCGGCAACTTCATCGTGCGTGATATTCACGAGCAGAGCGTCGTCGTGCTGCGCCGCCAGGACGGCAGCCTGACCAGTTACTTCAACGTCTGCCAGCATCGTGCCCATCGCCTGCTTGAGGGCGAGGGCAAACTGGGTCCGGTGTTGACCTGCCCCTATCATGGCTGGGCCTATGGCCAGGACGGTGTGCTGCGTACCGCGCGCGGACGCGAGAATGAAGCCGATTTCGATACGGACGCCTATTGCCTGGAGTCGATCCGGCTGGGCGAGATGCTGGGTTTCATCTTCGTCAATCTCGACGGCACCGCGCCGGATTTCGAAACCGTGACCGCAGGTATCAGGGCGGAGATCGCGGAGTTTTCGCCGAACGCCACCGAACTCAAATGCGCCGATCGCAGCGAATACCTGCTGCAGGCCAACTGGAAGAACTCGGTCGAAAACTATGATGAGTGTTTCCATTGCCCCAACCAGCACCGCACGCTGATCGAGGAAGCGCTCGATTACGACACCTACAGGATCACGACGCACGAGTTCCATCACAGCCACCGCACGCGCGGCAAGAATGTTGCCTACAGCAATGTGACCGATGGGGCGGCCAAGCCGAAGGAATTCGCCAGCCTGTTTCTCTTCCCCAATTGGGTGATCGAAGCCTATCCCGGCGGCAACCTCACCGTGTTCCACCATGTTCCGGACGGACCGGAGACGACATCGCAGAAATGCGAGTGGTACTTCCCGCATGAAACGCCGACCAGCGAAGAGCGGGGCGTGATCGAATTCGTCCACGAGGTCCGGCTCGAGGATATTCCCCTGTGTGAGAGCGTGCAGAAGGGCCTCCACAGCCTTGGCTACAAGCAGGGCCGTTTCCATGTCGATGCCGACCGTACGGAAGTGAGCGAACACGCGGTCCATGACTTCCAGGCGAAGTGGCTGCAGGCGATGGGCGAACGCTGAGGTTTGGTTTGTTTAGCTTCAAGCGCCGACCCTCGCTCCGTTCGGCCCCAATCGGGACCTCTCGCCTACGAGAAGTCTGTGTTCGGTTCATTTGATACTGACGCAGGTGTCAAAAGGGAGCCTCGGCGGCGACGGCGAAGCGACCGCCGACCGGCACGCCTGTGCCGGCGCGCCACAGGCGCGAAAGCCAAGCGTGCGGAGCACGCGCCCGGTGCCTGAGGGCACAAGAAAAAAGAAGGGCGCAGAACCCATGGTTCCGCGCCCTGCCCTTATCGATGCCCATCGATCGGGCCATACAAACGACCCACCGGTCGGGATCGTGAGATCCCGACCGGGCGTAACGTACCTTAGATTCCGGCCTGGATGTCTTCCCAGAGCGTCAGCATCTCGTCGTCGATCTCTGGTGAGATCGGCACCCAGAAGCTTGTGCCATTCATCAATGCGACCGGGTCTTCGTAACCCAACGCCGTCAGGGTCGCAGGATCGACCAGATCGAATGATTTCTGGTTGCCATGGCCATAGCCGTAAGCCTCGATCAGGAACTTGCCTGATTCCGGAGCCAACCAAGCGTCAATGAAATCATAGACGAGGTCACCGTCTGCTTCCGAATTGGCATTGTGAACCAGACCGCAGGCCCAGCCGAATGCACCTTCCTTGGGCGCTGCGAAAGCGACAGGGATGCCCTGTGCGGTGAGGTTCACCAATGCTTCGTTCCAGGCGTAAGCAACGGTGCACTCACCTGAAGCAATCGCCTGCTCCATGTCGGTCTGGCTCTCCCAGTAGAAGCGAACCAGAGGACGTTGGACACGGGCCATCTCGCCGGCCTCGGCCAATTGTGCGCTGGTTGGATTCATTGGGTCGTAACCCAGAATCTTGAGAGCGATGAAGAGGTTCGCGGTAGTGCCACGGGCACAGATTCGTCCCGCGAACTGTTCGTCGAACAGCATCGTCCAGCTTTCTTCGCCGTCATAAAGGTCCGTGCGATAAAGTACGGACGATAGACCGAAATCGGTCAGGATCATGTAGACGTCGTTGTCGATGACTGCACCGGTCATGTCATGGA
>JABIUG010000243.1 GCA_018700655.1 Rhodospirillaceae bacterium
ACAACGTCATCACCGCAATCTCCACACTGCCGGTACTTTCGGCCCTGCTGCCCGATGGACCGGCGACACGTTATTCCACGCCTGCGCCCTTTGGCCTTCCGGGCGGTTACCCGCTTCATATCGAGGCGGGCAGGATTGCCTTTGATCTTCCTCCCCGCGTTTCGGAGGCCGATGCCGTGGCCTTCAACCGGGCCATGGGCAAGATCGACGGAATCGAAGCCATTGATGCCGACGGTACGACACATTTCACCGCGGCGGCCTGTGCCCATGCTGCTAGGGTCGATCCCCGTCTGGCCGAACCGATCAATCCCAACGACCTTGAAGAACGCACCAGGCTGTTGCTCGAGGTCGTTCAGTCGGCCAGCTGATCCAGATCGACGCCGTTGGTTTCGATACGGCAAAGCCATGTGACTGCGGCACCCAGCAGCGAGGTCCCGACCAGGATATAGAGCAAGGCCTGCTCGCCGATGCCTTGCAGCAGGATCGGAAACAGAAAAACGGTCAAAACCGCGCCTATCTTGGCAAAGGACGCGGCAAAGCCGGCGCCGCGCCCGCGCACCGCGGTGGGAAAGACCTCACCGGCTAGCAGATAAGTCTGCGCGTTGGGACCCATGTTGGTCATGAAGTTGAACAGCATGAAACCAACAAAGATCAGGATCGTCGCTGAGGGTTCGTTCATGCCGACCGAAAGCGATGCGATGAAAAGTCCTGCGGCGCAGCCGATGAAACCGAGGACCTGCAGGCGAATGCGTCCGGATCGGTCGGCCAGCAGGACCGCGGCCAGGATGCCGACGATCAGCAGTACGTCCAGAAAGGCTGCGCCCTTGGCGGCGAGAATGTCGTTGCCGATGATATCGGCGATGGTGTTGGGGTGATCCTTGCCGTGACCGAACGAGGCAGCCAGGACCATGGGTGTGAAGATGCCGATGCCGTAGGTTCCCAGATCCTGCAGAAACCACGGCACGGCCGCCAGAATGGTGGTGCGGCGATGGCGTTTGCCGAAAAGATCCAGGAAGCGTGGACCATCCCGGCGGTCGTGCGGCCGGCTTTCGATTCCGGCCTGTTCGAGCACGACCGTGGAGGGATAGGGCGGTTTCCTTTCCAGAAGACGCAGGGTGGCCTTTTCGGCTTCATCCCTGCGTCCCTTGGACAACAGCCAGGGCGCGCTTTCGGTGATCATGAAACGCCCTGCCAGCACTATGAGCGCGGGGATCAGCGCGGTGGCATACATCCAGCGCCAGGCGTCGAGCTGGGGAAGATTGGAGAGCACGAGATAACCGATCAGCGTGCCTGTGAGCGCGCCAAGCGCCTGGAAACCGAAGGCCGAAAGCACAAGCTTGCCGCGTATTCTGCTCGGGATGGCCTCGGAGATGATGAGGTGGGCCGTGGGATAGTCGCCGCCCAGGGCGATCCCGGTTCCGACCAGGCAGATGACCAGCCACCAGTAACCGGACGCCAGGGTCAACAACGCCAGGAAGAAGCAGAACAGCGCCATCTCGACAATAAAGATCGTGCGCCGGCCATAACGGTCGGCGAGGCCGCCAAGCATGGTCGCGCCGATCAGGATGCCGAACAGGCTTGCCGCGCCGACCACGCCGGTCTGCAGGGGATCCAGGCCCCAGTCCTTGCCGATCAACGGCAGGGCGACACCGGTCATGAAGACAACCATGCCCTCGAAGAACTTGCCTGCCGCGGCCAGCCCCCAGATGCGCCACTGCATTCCGGTCATGGGTGAGGCGGTGACGGTCGTACCATCGGGCCAATGGGGCGTTTCGTCGATGTAACTCTGTGGCGTGCTGGGCCTGCCGGATCGACTCATACCCTCAGCCGCTCATTGCTTCGAGTTCATCACGCGTCAGCTCGATACCGAAACCCGGGGCATCGCTGGGAACCAGCGTGCCGTTGATCGGTACGGCCATGCCCGGTGTCGGGCGCCAGCCTTCTTCAAGCGGAACACCCGGTGCGGAGTCGATGAAGATCTCGCCCCAGGTGTTCGACGGCATGGCGTAGCAGGCATGCTGGCCGAAGGCATCGTTGACGCCGCCATGGAGGGAGACCTGCAATCCCGCGCCTTCGGCCATGTGGCCGATCTTCTGGCATGCTGTGATGCCACCGACCCAGCGCACATCTGGCTGGAAGATATCGACCGTGCGTTTCGCTGCGGCCTGACCGAAGGGCAAATGGGTAAACCAGCGCTCGCCAGTCGCCAGGGTTTGCCAGGGAACGCGACGACGCATTTCTTCAAAGCCTTCGAAGTCTTCCGGGTAGAGGTAATCCTCGAGCCATTTCAGGCCGTAGGGCCGCATGCGCTCGGCCAGGCGCACCATGTGATCGACTTCGCTCACGGTCCAGCAATCGAGCATCAGTTCGCGGTGATCACCGATTTTGGCGCGCGTTTCACTCACCAGCTTCTCGGTTACGTCGATCGCTTGCGAACCCAATGCCTCGCCAAGCGGGCAGGGTAACTTCACGGCCTCGAAGCCACATTCCAGGTACCAGTCGATTTCATAACCCGTGGCGTAACAGTGGATCTTGTCGCGCACAGGCCCGCCCATCAGTTCATAAACCGGTCGGCCCAGCAGCTTGCCCTTGAGGTCCCACAACGCTAGATCGATCGCGCTGATCGCATAACTCGTGACGCCGCCGACTCCGTGCAGGCTGGATTGCCGGAACATCAGATCCCAGATGCGTTCGGTCGCCATGACGTTCTCACCGGCAACCAGGGGCGCGAAGAAGTCGTTGATCAGTGGTACTACCGGGCCCGCAAGGCCGGTAACACCCATGCCCCAGGTGCCGTCCTCGGCAAAAGCCAGACACAGGACCTGTGACCAGGGCTGGTCGTGATAGCTGCCCTTGCCGGTAAACTCTCGGTGATGCGCTAAGGCGTTTCCGCCGTCGTTCATCGTGGTCGATTTTGCCCGTTGCGAGGTCGCCCGATCAAGCGGACACCCTGGTTTAAGCGGCACAGCGACGATGCGGTCGATTTTCATCAGCGGACTCCCGGAACCTTTATCCTGGGCGGGAGCATATACGTCGCACGGCTGCGACAACATCCGCCGTTGCTGCGCCGAACGGCATGGGGGACACTTGCTCATGTCCGGTATGAAACTCGACAGGATGGTTCTGCGGGCCGCGCTTGTCCTCGTGGCGACGGCTCTGCCGGTCTTTTCGGCTTCGGCAGAATACGATTGGGGCCTTCCGGAATGGCTTGATCCGCCTCCGGTACCCGCCGATAATCCTGTCACGCAAGCCAAGGTCGACCTGGGCCATCGGTTGTTCTTCGAGCTCGACCTTTCAGGTCCGCGCTACATGTCGTGCGCAACCTGCCACGAACCGGCCATGGCGTTTACCGACGGGCGCGATGTCGCCGTCGGCGTGACCGGCGAGTTCCACAGTCGCAACAGCATGAGTCTGCTCAACGTCGCCTATCACGGCGTGCTGACCTGGGCCGATCCAGAGCTCGAGACCCTGGAAGACCAGGTTCGAG
>JABIUG010000244.1 GCA_018700655.1 Rhodospirillaceae bacterium
GGCGGGAACGCTGGTCCGTGGCTGCCGGTAGATCGGCATCAGACCCATAAGCCGCATCAGGCGGCGCACCCGCTTGATGTTCACCAGATGCCCTTGCGCCCGCAGGTGCCACGTCGAAGACCCTCTGTTGGAACGGGGTATCGACTTCAAGCAGAACCGCTCGGCCGCGTTGGCGCAGTGGCGTCAGCTTGCAGCCTGAACCTGGCGTTCCCTCGCCTATTGCAGACAAGTTCGCATTAGACTGACAGCACAGCCACCGCTCTCTCCGACATCGCCCGCACAGGTCCACCGCTGTCCATGTGCGCCAGGTATTGGAAGCCATCAGCCCGTTAGGGAATGCTCAGTTGGTCGCCAGGCTCAAGGCAGCCCGTGATCGCAAGCGGACAGAGAACATCATGCGGTTACTGGCTGGACGACCAACGATCCCGCCGCTGTCGGCTCTCCTTGCATGCCGGGATCGACGACAATCGTCGTAAACGGCGCCTCCACGATGGCCGGCCCGGCGATGCGCTGTTCAGGCCTGAGATCCGACAGTCTGGCGACCGGGGTGTCGTGCCAACCTGTTCCGGGAAAGAAGACGTTGCGTCGACTTTGGGACTGCTCACCCGCACTCTCGCCAGCGGCGAGACCGATCGGCTTGTCGCGCAGGCGGCAGGCCACGCGCGCGTGCCAGGCGATGATTTCGACATCGGACTCAGGATCGCTATGGGCGAACAGGACCGCGTGGCGGGCGTCGAAATCGGCTCTGAACGCTGCGACATCCTCATCGCCGCGGAACGCGCGCTGGCGCAGTGGGATCTCAATCTCCCAGATCTGGCCGGAGTAGCGTGCTTCCGCGAAGAGCGTGACGACGGCTTCTTGTGCGCCGCGTCCTGCATCGGCAGCGAAGGTGTCGCAACGCGCGATGAGGGTCGCGAGCACAGCGTTCACCCCTTCGAAGTCGAAATCGCCGCAGCGTGTCACGTGGATGTCGGAATGTTCGGCGGAGAGCTCGGCGATGTGCCCGCCCGCTGCGCTCAGCGCGGCGCCGGTATCAGGGAAGATCGTCTGGGGACTGCCCAGTCGTCGCGCGACTGCGACGGCGTTGAAGCCGGCCGCGCCGCCACCCGCGACCAGGGTGGCCGCAGCCGGATCCATGCCTTCCCCCACGGCGCACTGGTCGATGATGCTGACCATGTCCTCGGAAAGGACCGCGATGATAGCGGCAGCGGCCTCAACCGTCTCGATGCCCAGTGGTTCCCCAACATGCCGCCTTACCGCGCCCATGGCCGCGTCGCGGTCGAGTGGACGCCCGTGCGCAAACGGTATCTCCGCATCGAGATAGCCCAGAACCAGGGCGGCATCGGTGACCGTCGCGCCTTGTCCGCCCAACCCGTAGCACGCGGGCCCCGGCACCGCACCGGCGCTGCGCGGCCCGACATGGAGCAGACCACCGTTGTCGACCCGGGCGAGGCTGCCGCCGCCACTGCCGATGCTGCGGATGTCGAGCGAAGGAAAACCCGTCATGTGGCCGATATAGGGCTGGCCCACCCAACTCTCGCGCGTCCAGGCCATCTGGCTGCCCGAGACCAGGCTGACGTCGCAGGTCGTGCCGCCGACATCGATCACGATGGCATTGCCGTCACCAGTTTCGTCCCGCGCATAGTGACGCCCGGCCGCAGGCGCCATGGCAGGGCCCGAGCGCAAGGCATGGATCGGGGCGGCCGCGACTGCGGCAGCGTCGAGCAACGCACCCCTGGAGGTGACAACGAGCAGCCTGCCCGCCAGCCCTGCGTCCCGGAGCCCCGTTTCGAGATCGCCAAGGTAGGTGCTCATCAGGGGCTTCAGGCTGGCATCGAGCGCCGCTGAAGAGGCCCGCCGATACTCCCGCAGGGACGGGTTGATCTGGTGCGACAACGTGTAGGGTAGACCAGGCAAATGGCGCTCGATCAGGCGACCGACGGCAAGCTCATGCTCCGGATTGGCGGTCGACCAGAGCAGGCACACCGCGACCGCCTCGACATCACGGCCGGGCAGCTTGGCGAGCAGATCGGCGACCGCTGCCTCATCGAGCGGCACAAGGACTTGCCCCGCATGATCGACCCGTTCGGGCACCTCGAAGGTCAGGTCGCGCGGCACGAGAGGGTCGGGATATGGAATGGTCCAGTCGAACCGGCCAAGCCCCATGCGGCCGGCTTCACGCAGCATCAGAATATCGGGATGCCCCCGGGTCGTGAGAAGGGCCGTCCGCGCGGCCGTGTTCTCCAATACGGCATTGGTCGCGATCGTTGTTCCATAGACAAACATCTCGACCTGCGACAGCAACTCCAGGGGCGTGATCCCCTGCGCCGATGCCGCAACGGCGACGGCATCGAGCACTGCGCGCGCCGGATCGTCGGGGTGGCTCGGCGTCTTGTGGAGATGAAGGCTGCCCGCGGCGTCCTCCAGAATAAGATCGGTGAACGTGCCTCCGGTATCGACGACGATCCTCATGGCGCAGCACCGTTCGTCATGTCCAGAGATTGGGCCGGCTGCCCGGACTTCTGTCGAAGTCCTGATGTGGCGGCCTCGTCGATCGCTCCGTCATGGTCCAGAGCGACGCCATAGATCAGGCGGGCACGCTCCCGGCTCACGAGGCCCGCAGCAACGTCACGTCGAACCCGTGCCGGGTCGCGCTCGAGCGGCGAGCCATAACCACCGCCCCCGCAAGTGTCGCAGACCACGACGTCGCCGGGCGAAAGGACAAAATCCCCCACGCCGGGCAGCTCCTCGACCCGGCCGTCGCTCCGCTCGATCCGCTGGCTGGCGTTTGCACCGGCCGCGCCGCCGCGAACGCCCTGGGCGGCGTTCTGCGTGCCGTCGCTGGCATACATCATGCGGACATCGGCTCCGTTCGTGCCCAGCAACATGCGACAGCCCGGTGCACCGCGATGGCGCCCTGCCCCTTCGGTATCGGGCACAAGGCGACGCTCGTGAACGAGCAGCGGAAAGTTGAGTTCGTCGATCTCGACGCTATCCATGAGCCAGAACCCGGCCGTGCAGACGTTGCCGAGCGTGAGCCAGCCATCCTCCCGGGGTCCTGCCGGTCCGCCGGTATCGCCCAGTGCCAGTTGATTCACAAAGGGCTTGTTTCCGCTCCGCGGATCGTGGCCCGAGATCACTGCGCCACCGGGCCCCTCGGTCGAGCCCGCCTCGGCAAGCCCGATCCCGTCAGCGATTTTTGCCATGGCGCAATGCACCGCACTGGCGAGGCGGTCGGCGATATTGGTTGTTGCGACAGAAACGCTCGTGGGGTGGCGTGGGATGCCGACCACGCAGTTCTCGCGCAGTTTAACTTCGATGCGACGAATGCTTCCGGCATTGGCCGGGATATTCTGTCCCAGGCTGTTGAAGAGGCCGACCAGGGCTGCGGATCGGGCACAGGCCTCGCTCAGGTTAAGCCCGCAGGGCATACAATCGATGTTGTCGGTGATATCAACGCTGATGCGTCGCTCCACCGGGTCGATCTCGACCGTCGCCCGAACCGGGACTCCTGCCTCGGGTGTTCCGGGAAAATGATCGTGACGGGTCTGGGCCGTCGCACGCCCGGCAGGCAGGCCTGCGATCGCTTCGGACATCATGCTGTCGCCGTAGTCGAGCCACGCCCCGATGTAGTCCTCGAGGGCGTCCCAGCCGATCTCGCGACCAAGAGCGAGAATCTCGCGTTCACCAACCCGGGCGGCACCCAGCAGAGCGATGAAGTCGCCGTGCCATTGGTCGGGTACGCGGATGCGCATGCGGCACATGCGCACGATGTCCTCGATCGTCTCATAGTCTTCCTGGACCTTCACCGCCGGGAACAGCAGCGCGCCTTCCTCGTAGATGTCGCGCGCGGTCGGCATGTAGGTGGTCGGGCTGGCATTGCCAATGTCTGCCTGGTGCGCCTTGCTCAGCACGGTGAAGCGATGGATGCCGTCATCGTCGATCACAGGAACGAGGATCGAGAGATCCGCCGCATGCGAGTTGCCATGATAGGGCGAATTGTGAAGGAACGCGTCCCCACGTCGCAGGACGGGATGATATTCGTGCATGGCCCGCGACATATCGTCGGGGCCGACCATGACGTGGATCGGGATGCTGTCGGCGACGGTGACCAGTTCGCTGTCGGCGGAGAGAAGACAGCAGGAGCAGTCGTGACCACTGCTGATGACGCCCGAGCGCGAGGTCCGTATCAGTGCGGCCTGCATCTTGTGCACAATACCGTCCAGGCGCCGCGCGAGGACGCTGAAGCGTGTTGGGTCGAAACTCAAATGATCTGCCCCGGCAAGTGGTTCCATACCTGTCAGAGAGGCTGGGGCAGGTTACGGCCCAGCTGTTCAGGCTGGGGCGTACTGTATGCTTGCACAGGATGGCGTGACAAGAATGCGCCTGATTGTTGGCAGAGGCTCGAGTTGCCAGAGCTCTGACTTCGCAGAGCATTCCTTTCGCGCGGCCAACTACAACCGTCACGCGTGGCTCAGTCCTCAGATCCAGAACGCATGGTGATGGGGGAGCCAACGAGAAACGGCGAAAATCTGGCTGCCGCCGTTCCCGGCTTATCAATGATGCCGCATGCAAGCCCCGCCTGGAACGGCGCGGATGCCTGCATGGGTCTTACTCCTCAGAAGCGTCGCGTGTTCAAGTGCTCGCACCCTCCGGCGCGCTGCGCCGGAGGGTGACCGTCTCTTTTAGTTTAATCGTTCCGAAGCAGAGAGCAGGAGGAATTGATCAGGGCATCGGACCGCACAGCATGGAGACATCGTAGGGCTAGATACTGCAATCTCACTCACCTCTGCCACCAAGTCAGTGGCCGACGTGTGCGGGCACCATGAACAACTCGTTGATGCTGCCTCACCCGCCTGGACTCCTATGCCGTCAGCAGCAGTCTCTGTGTCAAAGGCAGGGGTCAGGTCCGTCAGTTCATCGCTGTCGAAGCAGTGGGCGGGCACAACGGCAGTACCGACCAGGTCCGTGAAGGATGTTTGCATGGGTAATCCTCCTCGACAGGGTCCGGTGTTCAACGGCCAAGCCACCAAGCGGGACACCGTGAGCCCGCAAGGCAGAAATCACTACACCTGCAGGACCGGACGATGCCCAGAGTTTGTGAGCACTGGAATCGTGGTCGGTGCCTTCGATGTCGCCTAGTCGTCCATCATGGCATCGTCGTGCTGGTGTGGGACAACCGCTGCCGGCGAGTGGCCGCGCTGAAGCTCAGGCGACTCTTGTTGGGGTGGTTATGAGGGTTTCACACCCCTGAGGTGACCTGGCCGCAGTTCGCCGTGTCTGGCAGCGCCGTGTGGAATTGGGTAAAATGTCACCGTATCTACCATCCGTTCACGCGCTTCACCCAAAGATCGCATCCAAAGCTATGCTAGACCGCACGCCGCGTTCCTCTGTTCATAGAACGCGCGACTAACTCTGATCTCCCGTCTCATTCCTGAAGAGGAAGCCTCCCATGTATGTTGAGCCCTTTGGCGTCGAAATCTGGATGAACGAATGGGAGACCAAGTGCGAGCTCAATCTCGCTGAGACCTGCGTTGAAAGCCTTACCATCGAGCAGCTTCTGGAGCTCGCGGGTCGCAACAGCACGGATCTTTCCGAATTGCTGGGAATCAAGATGACCTATGGCGAGATCCGGGGCTCGGAACGCCTGCTCAACGCCATCGCAGCGCTCTATGAAAA
>JABIUG010000245.1 GCA_018700655.1 Rhodospirillaceae bacterium
CGCGCCTTCGGTCATGAAGATGTCGCCGTCCTGGATGGTGGTCTCGCCAAATGGACCGCCGAGGAACGCCCGGTTGACGACGAAGCCGTGATCCCGCGCGAACGCCATCTCACCGCACGCATGAACACCTTCCTGGTGCGCGACTGGCGTCAGATGCTCGCCAACATCGAAAGCGGGCGCGAACAGGTCGTCGATGCGCGCGGCGTCGGGCGCTTCACCGCCGAAGAGCCCGAAATTCGCCCCGGTATACGCGGCGGCCATATCCCCGGCAGCAGCAACCTCCCCTACTCCTCGCTTCTGAACGCCGATGCGACCATCAAGGACGATGATGCTCTCAAGGCAGCGTTTGCCTCGATCGGAGTTGATACCGGCAAATCCATTGCGACGACCTGCGGGTCGGGCATCAGCGCGTGTTTCCTGGCCTTGGCGCTTGATCTCATCGGCGCGCGCAAGGTTGCGGTTTATGACGGCTCCTGGACCGAATGGGGTGGGCGCGACGACACCCCGGTGGCAACCGGCGTCTGAGCCAACATGACCGAGGTCTTCGATAAGGACGACCCGCGCAAACTCGAGACGGTCATCAGCTTTCTCGAGATGCGGCGACCGCCGGCCCGACCGGCGCGGCCCGTGCCGCTGCGCAAGCTCGCCATCATGCGCGCCGAGAAGCCGCCCGTCGGGTTCTATCTCTACCTCTACCGCTCGGTCGGCGCGGCATGGAACTGGACCGACCGGCTCATGATGCCTGCGAAGGAACTTGAGGCGATCATCCATGACGATGACGTCGAGGTCATGGTGCTGCATGTCGCCGGTGTTCCGGCGGGTTATGCCGAACTCGATTTTCGCAACGCCGGGGATGGCCAGAGCGAGTTGGGGTTGTTTGGACTGTCGCCGGACTTCATCGGCCAGCGCCTTGGCGGCTACTTTCTCGACTGGGCCATCGGTGCCCTCTGGCGGCCGGGGATCGAGCGGGTCGTCGTCAACACCAACACGCTCGACCACCCTCGCGCTCTGGCGCTGTATCAGAAGGCGGGCTTCGAGATCGTCGGGCGAGAGACTTCCTGGCTCGTCCCCGAAGACTCCGTGGAGCGTCCGGCGGAAAGCTGACGCCAGCCATGCGTTGATACGGGTGGTCGCCTGGTGACCCTCACCCGGGGGCCGTCAGGAGATGATTTGTGCCCGCACGACCTCGCTTGTCAGGACAGCACCATGGCGAGATAACCCCCGATCAGTGCGAGCACCGTGGTCAGTGCATAGGTCACCGGATAAGGCACAGCGGCAACAGAACTGCCGGACTGGGCGACGATCGCGTTGAGGCCCGGCGTGGAATTGCGCGCGCCCGTGCAGGCACCATCGCAGACGACCGCGTTGAGACCGAACAACTTGAGCCCGACAACATAAGCCACGATGACCGGCAGCAAGGCAGCCGTCGTCCCGATCAGGGCAAGTCAGATCACCGTGTCGCCGCCCAGTACCGTTACGACCTTCGGCCCGACATTGGCAGCCAGAACGGCGACGAACAGGTTGAGGCCGATATCCTGCAGTAAACTCCGGGCACCCTCGGAGACCGGCCCGCCGAATTCCGGATCCCGACTTCGGAAGTAAGCCACGAACATCGCGAGCGCCAGAAAACTGACTTCAGTAAAGGTCGTCTCGACAATTGGCTTGCTGCCCAGACGTTCTGCGGTGCGTCTGACCGACCGGTCCGGTCCGGTGACCCGCAACACGTTGCCCATGCGGACATCTGTGTTGGGACCAACGGGAATTTCGTGGCCGCCGCGAAACATCGTAGTGACATGGACACCCGCCGCAATCTTGTGGCCAACTTTCTCGAGCGTCATGCCAGCAAAGGCCCTGGCGGCAACGTGGATGTCAGCAGTCTCGAGCGCGATATTTCGAGCGTCGGGGTCGTCGGATCCCGGCCCGATGACCTCAGTGCCTTCCAGAATGAGATCATGGACATCGGCGCGCACCATGACGGTATCACCCACCACAATCATGGGATCGTCGTCGGGCTCAATCACCTTTCCTGCGCGAACGACGCGCAGGATGGGCGTCTCGGGATAGGCCGCCGCGAGCTGGCTCACCGGCCTGCCAGCGATCTCGGCGTGTTCGGGGTTCTGCTCGGTGTCGGGCATGTTGTACTTCGGCAACCTGACCGATGTGTCAGACGAAGCGTAGATGTCGTCGAGCATGGAACCACGAATGTCATCCCTGGAGTGAACTGGCACGATCTGCTCCTTCGCTCTTGAGCGTGATGGCGTCACCATGTCCGCCGACCGGATCGTCGACGCCAATGTCCCTGCAGGATACCGCAGTGCGGTTGTGGGCTGTTTGATCCCCGTCAAGGAGCGGCATGGAAAGACGTCGTGGGCCGATCGGGCTCTAGAGAAAATCCTGATCTGAATGGATCGCGAAGCGATCTGTTCAGATCAGGTGAAGTTGCTCTAACTCGATGAAATAGAGCGGATCACGTTCACACGGAAGCACTTGGTGCTTCCGTGTGAACGTGATCCGCTCTAGCAGCGCCGCACGCTCTTTGTCATAGTGCGCGCCGGTTGGGCGATACGGGGCGAGCAAAATGAAGGACGACACGAAAGTTGTGGCGGCAGGACGTGCCCCCCACAGCAACCATGGCATCGTCAATCCCCCGGTCTATCACGCCTCCACAGTGCTGTTTCCCACACTGGCGGCGTTGAGGGCCGGCAATGGCAAAGATCCGCGCCAGGTCGTCTATGGCCGCAACGGCACGCCCACGACCCATGCGCTGCAAGATGCCTTCTGCGCACTGGAAGGCGGCGACATGGCTGTCGCTTGCGCATCAGGCAAGGCTGCGATCGTGACCGTGCTGATGGCTTACCTCCAGGCCGGCGACCACATTCTGATCACCGATTCGGCCTATCAGCCCACCCGTACGTTCACGTTAGGTGTGCTGGAGCGTTTCGGTGTCGAGGCAAGTTTCTATGATCCGCGTATCGGTGCAGACATCACGGAACTGATCCGGCCCAACACACGGGTCGTTTTTGTCGAGAGCCCCGGCTCGATCACCTTCGAGATGCAGGACATTCCGGCCATCGCAGAGGCCGCTCACGACCGAGGCGCCATGGTCGTGGCCGACAACATCTGGGCGGGCGGATATTTCTGCAAACCCCATGATCTGGGCGCCGATGTCGTGCTGCAGGCCGGTACCAAATATGTCGTGGGTCATTCCGACGCGATGTGCGGCCTGGTCTCAGCCAGGGCACCACACGACGAGGCGTTGTGGAAGACCTTCGTGACGATGGGCAACTGTATCGGGCCCGACGACGCCTATCTGGCCCAACGCGGTATCCGCACCATCGCCGTGCGCCTGCAACGTCATCATGAAACCGGCCTCCAACTCGCGCGTTGGCTCGAAACACGCCCGGAAGTGCAGCGGGTGCTTCATCCGGGCCTCGAAAGCGACCCCGGTCATGCCTTGTGGAAACGCGACTTCACCGGCGCCAGCGGCCTGTTCGGCGTCTTGCTGCATCCCGTGAGCGACACGCAGCTCGCCGCCATGCTGGATGATCTCGAACTCTTTGGCATGGGCTGGTCCTGGGGTGGCTACGAGAGCCTGTTGGTGCCGGTTGACCCCAGTGACGTGAGGACGGCGACGCCCTGGCAGGAAGACGGCCAGCTTTTGCGCATCCATGCGGGCCTTGAAGACCCGGCCGACCTGATCGACGAGCTTGATGCCGCGCTGGCACGTCTGAACGCGGCCGGATGAACGCCAGAGCAGCATGTTCGAGCTGACACCTCTGGAATCCGAGGCGCTGGGGCTCAGCCTCAGGGTCGGATTCTGGGCAGTGCTGGGCAGCCTGCCGCTCGGCCTCTTCGTTGCCTGGTTGCTCGTTCGCGTCGAGTTCCCCGGGCGCACGATCGTCAACGGTCTCGTGCATCTGCCTCTGGTTCTTCCGCCCGTTGTCGTGGGTTACCTGCTGCTTGTGCTGCTGGGCCGCAACGGACCTGTCGGCAGCCTTTTCTACGACTGGTTCGGCTGGACCTTTGCCTTCACCTGGCAGGGTGCAACCATCGCCAGCGCTGTCGTTGCCTTCCCGCTCATGGTCCGCTCGATCCGTCTGGGCCTCGAACTAGTCGACAGGCGGCTCGAAACCGCGGCACGCACCCTGGGCGCAACAAGGCTGGATGCTTTCTGGACCGTGACCGTGCCTCTGGTCCTGCCCGGTATCCTGACCGGCGCAGTCCTGGCCTTTGCCCGCTCGATCGGTGAGTTCGGCGCGACCATCACTTTTGTCTCGAACATCCCTGGCCAGACCCAGACCCTGCCGCTTGCCCTTTATACCGTCACGCAGAGCCCGGGCGGTGATCAGGCGGCCCTGCGCCTGGTCCTGATATCCTGCATCCTGGCTTTTGCCGCACTGGCCGCATCCGAGCTTCTCGCACGCCATGTGAAGCGTCGCCTTCTGGGAGGCAGCGCATGATCGAGATTGACGTTTCACGTGCGCGCAAAAGATTCAGCGTTGACGTTAAATTTTCTATGGAAACGCATGGAATAACTACGTTATTTGGACCTAGCGGTTCAGGAAAATCTACTCTGATCGACCTTATCGCCGGCCTGTTGAAGGCCGATAGAGGGCATATCAGCCTGGGCGGGCGCACGCTGTATGACAGCGAAACACAGATCGACCTGCCACCCGAACGGCGTCGGCTCGGCTATGTCTTCCAGGATGCACGGCTGTTTCCGCATATGACTGCGCGCGCCAACCTGCGCTACGGCATGCGACGCCACCCGTTAGCCGAGCGCCGGCTCCGGGAGGACGATGTCATTGATCTCCTGGGCCTGGGCCACCTGCTCGCTCGGCGCCCCGCCCAACTCTCGGGCGGTGAACGCCAGCGCGTTGCGATTGGCCGCGCCCTGCTGGTCAGCCCCGACCTGCTCCTGATGGACGAACCCCTGGCCTCCCTCGACCAGCCCCGCAAGAACGAGATCCTGCCCTTTATCCGCCGCCTGCCCCGCGAACTCGACATGCCGGTGATCTATGTCAGCCATGCCCTCGAAGAGGTCATTCGTCTGTCAGACCGGGTCGTCGTGTTGACCGAGGGTAATGTCCGTGCCGCGGGCGAGGTCGAAGACATCCTCAGCCGTCCTGATCTGGCGCCCTACACAGGCCGTTTCTGGGCCGGCGCGGTGATCAGGGCGAGCGTAGAGGGCCATGATGGCGATTACGCCCTGACCCGCCTGGCATTTTCCGGCGGCGGCCTTCTTGTCGCCCGACTGGATCATCCAATCGGTGCCGAGGTCCGCATTCGCGTGCGTTCGCGCGACGTTTCGCTCGCGCTCTCGCCGCCTACTGACAGCAGCATTCTCAATGCCATCCCCTGTGTCGTGCGCGAGATCGCCGCCGACGACACTGCCCAGGCCGACATCGTCCTCGATGCCGGCGGAACCCGGTTACTGGCGCGGATTACACGCAAATCGGTCGATGCCCTGGGGCTGGCTCCCGGTGTCGCAGTCTATGCCATGATCAAGGCCGTCAGCGTCGAACGTCCCAGCGTCGAACGGGCTGAACCCGACAACTCCAGGGAATCCCATGCATCATCCTGATCGACCCACACTCGAACACATTCAGTCGGCACGCGAGCGCATCGCCGATTCGATCCGGCCCACACCGGTCATATCGGCCGCCCCAGCCAGAAATCCCATCTGCGACGCTCCCTTGATGCTGAAGCTCGAGTGCCTGCAGGTCACGGGTTCGTTCAAGCCACGCGGCGCGCTCTCGAGGGCCACAACCATGGCGCCGGGATCGATCAAGGGGCTGATCACCGCATCGGGCGGCAACCACGGCCTTGGTACCGCTTATGCGGCACATAGGCTGGGTGTCAGCGCGGTGGTTTACCTGCCCGAAAGCGCCCCCGCCGAGAAGGCGGACAAGCTGCGGGACTGGGGTGCCGAAGTCCGCATTCATGGCGCCATCTGGGATGAGTCCAACAGCGCGGCCCTGGCTGCCGCCGAAACCGAACAACTCGCCTATATCCACGCCTTCACCGATCCCGACGTGATTGCCGGACAAGGCACGATCGGCCTGGAGATTCTCGAAAACGCTCCCGAGATCGATACACTGGTCGTCGCCATCGGCGGCGGCGGTCTGATCGCGGGCGTTGCGACGGCAGTAAAAACGCTGAAACCCGGCATCCGCGTCATCGGCGTCGAGCCGGTCGGTGCGCCCACCCATCACGCCAGCCGGCAGGCCGGTGAAGTAGTCACGCTCGATGCGATCCGTTCCCGGGCCGGCACTCTCTCTCCGCGCCGCAGCGAGGCGCTCAACTTCGAGATCATCAACGACCTCGTCGACGACATCGTGCTGGTCGAAGACGACGCGATGCAGCAGGCCTCGCAGTGGCTCTGGAAGGAATTCGGAGTCGGCACGGAACTGGCCGGCGCGGCCAGTGTTGCGGCTGTGCAAGCAGGGCTGGCGAAGGGCAACCGCCCCCTGGCGATTGTCTGTGGCGCGGGTTCAGACGGGCTCCTCTGAAAACGTTGGGAGCGGCGCTCACGCGAGCCTCCAAAGCCCGGGCTAAGGGCCTGCCCTCAATTTGCTAGGCTCGCCTAACCTGCGGTCCACCGCCTCATCCCTAATGGGATGGGCGTTACACATTTAGCAGCCGGGCTCTCAACCAGAGCAGAGCAGAGCAGAGCAGAACTCAGCCATACTCTCCTAAAGGTAGAATAGATCATAGTTCACTTCTCCGAAAAATTGCATCATGTCATCAGCAGCGCACACCATACCAAGACAATATTGAGAGTTCACAGGGGGCGCCGTGTTGACGACGACGCAGCAAGGATCAGCATCACTCGCCTGTGCCGCCATAACGTGGACAGCCGAAGCCGTATGCAAGGTAGCGGCCAGGCTCGTCAGTCGTCGCTGTTGATGCAGTAGTTAGATACAACGGCCGTGCCGACCAGGCCGGTGAAGGATGCATGCATGGGCCTTACTCCTCAGGGGTTGATTTCATTCAGTCGTTCAGCAGCCGGGCCCTATAGGACACAAGGTTCCAGCCGAGGAATTAGTCGCCTCACTGGCCTGTGCAGCCATGTCATGGACAGTCGTAGCGGTGTCCAGGGCATGTGTCAGGTCCATAAGCTCTTCAATATTGATGCCGTTGGCGGGTGTAGAGCCGACGAGACCAATGAATGATGTTTGCATGGAGTTGCTCCTTGAGTTGAAGCCTCAGCCTAACTGAGCGGTCACTACCGCACCACAGAGATATAGTCCACGAAGCCTTGGAACTCCCTGAGCGGCCCGGCAGGGATAGAGTCACGTCTGGGAAACGCCGCACCCTCGGGCAGCGATAAAATGCGTGATTCTCAATGCAAGTTCATGGAGATAAATGGCGCGCCCACCAGGATTCGAACCTGGGACCTACGGCTTAGAAGGCCGTTGCTCTATCCAACTGAGCTATGGGCGCACAGAGGTGTTCAGCCCGGTTTCTGCCAGGCGAAATTGGCGGCATAGGATTTGGGTGCGACCTTACGGGTCTGGTGCCCCATCACGCGGTAGGCGATACCATTGCGCTCGGCATAGGCAATCGCCTCCTCACGGGTCTCGAACGACAGCCTGAGCTGATCGGCCTTCATGTCGGCTGAGCCGGTCCAGCCCATCAGAGGATCGGCGGTCTTGGCCGACGCCGCAGCATACTCCAGCACCCAGAGATGCGTCTTTGCGCGGCCCGACTGCATCGCAGTCTTGGCGGGACAATAAATCCGTGCGGTCATTTCGTTCTCCGGCGCGTCGATACCTCCCCTGTCTATAGGGCACCCGCGCCGACACACGCAAGCAGATCACCTTACGATCCTGGCCATATTATTGTATTGTCCCGGCCATAGACACCACTTATCGGGTCAAGATTCATGCGCGCAATTCTGGTCATGGCTGCCGCCGGCTTCCTGGCAGCCTGTTCGTTTAATCCCCACGGTTACGATGATCCGCACTGGGATGTGCAGGACTTGTTCTACTTCGACCCGTATTCGGCGACTGCTACCATGGACAAAGCCGACGGGGGCGACGTCGCGGCCCAGCTTGAGGCCGGAGATGATTACTATTGGGGTAATGGTGTCGATCGTGACAGCGATCTGGCCAGATCATACTGGGCGATGGCTGCCGAACAGGGCGATACCGTTGCGCAGTCCAGGCTTGACACCGTCGATGCCGGCCAGCCGCTCCATTACACGCCCGATGGCAGCGACGGCCGCAATCTTGTCACCAACGTCTGGGCCGACACCCTCGATAAGATCTAGAGCCCGATCGGCTCAGTTCGATGCGACCAGGGCCGTAAATCGGCCGTTGAGTTACAATCTGGATACCTGTTAAGCGTCTGAACGGTCCGACCGCCGCAACTTGGTGGTCGGGGCGGGAGGATTCGAACCTCCGACCCCCTGCTCCCAAAGCAGGTGCGCTACCAGGCTGCGCTACGCCCCGTTCGGCGCCCTTGTGACGCCATGCGGCAACGGCGTCAACTGCGATCATCTTCGAGCCAGGAACACAGGCGCCGCCGGATCTCGAACTCAGTGCCGGCCAAACACCCGCACCGGCGGTGCCGTTACCGGCAGGCGCTGTCTGCCTGCCCTCGCCGGCAGCGACCCGCAGACATACCGCCTCTGACAGATATCAATCTTCAGAGCCGACCTGGGCCGGATTCTCTTCGATGATATCGATCAGTTTCTGGATCGCATCTTCGACATCGTCGGCACCTTCAGTAACACCGACCGTGCCCGTGAGATCGCTACCTGTTGCGGTCTGAAGCGCCGAAACGATCGCTCCGAATTTTTCTGCCAACTGAGCTACTCCCCGGATATCGGACAGTGACGTAAGCTACAAATTGGGTATCTGCTGGTCTTTGATGAGAGGAGATCAGCGATGACGAAACGCAAGCAGCACAAGCCTGAGTTCAAAGC